>CAZXMD010000213.1:0-2686 GCA_964641635.1 uncultured Candidatus Finniella sp.
GCATTTGCCATAGCGGTTGGGTCTGTTGCGTCCGCCTGTATCAAAATGGCCGGTCTTTCCCCCCGCTGAAGTTTGCGCCCGAAATTCTCCGGAACGTTAACAACGAACTGAATTTCTCCCGTATCCAGAAGGCGCTGCGCCTGTTTTTCACTGGAGAGAACGTGTGTAAATTTGAAATACTCGGAATTCTCCAGGGATTTAATGATGGTTCGGCTGAAGGGGCCATCATCAAATTTTAAAAGGCCAGCCGGTAAGAATTTCGGGTCTGAGTTAATGGCGAATCCAAACAGGATAAGCTGCATAATCGGCAAGAAGACCATCATGGCGAAAGTGCCTTTATCCCGCCACATCTGAATGAATTCTTTTAACAAAATTGCCCATAAACGGGGGTAGGAGAATGAAAATCTATCTAGACTCATGACTTCTCTCCGTCATTTGCACAAAGACATCCTCTAGATTCGGCGCTCCCTTCTCCCAAATGAACTTCTTGTCTTTCTGAAAATGCGCAAGCGTTTTTGCCAGGACTTTTGCATTTTCGCCGCTGATATGGAGTGTTCTTCCAAAAATTGCAACCTGGTCTATCCCAGGTTGCCCTTCCAGTTTTTTAATCAACACATTTAAGTTGTCCCCCGTTGCCAGCCAGGTGGTCAAACCGGAAGCGGAAATGACATCTTGAACGGTTCCTTTTATGAGAAGGTCCCCGGAGGAGATATAGGCAATCTTATGGCACCTTTCCGCTTCATCCATGTAGTGGGTGCTGACCAGAACCGTCATTCCCTCACTCGCCAATTGGTGGATTTCATCCCAAAACTCCCGTCTGGCTTTTGGATCTACCCCTGCTGTCGGCTCATCTAACAACAAGAGCTTAGGGTTGTGAAGGATACAGGCGGCAAGGGAAAGCCGTTGCTTCCAGCCACCTGACAATTGCCCGGCCAGCTGCTCGCGGCGATTTTTTAAACCAAGCCTTTCAAGGGTTTTCTTGACCACGTCTTCTCGATTTTTCACAAAGTATAAACGGGCAATAAAATCCAGGTTTTCAGCAATACTGAGGTCTTCATACAAACTAAAATGCTGGGTCATATATCCTGACTCTGCTTTAATATGGGGTGCATCCTCCAGAATATCAAAGCCTAGGCAGCTTCCGGTACCAGAATCTGGTTTTAAAAGGCCACATAATAGACGGATTGTGGTTGTCTTTCCACTCCCGTTCGGGCCCAAAAATCCATAAATTTGACCATACTCAACCTGAATTGAAAAATTCCGCACAACAGGTTTGTTTCCATAACTTTTAGTGAGGTTCTTAACATCAATGGCAAATGGTTTACTCATGGTGTCCCTACCGTGACATCAACGGGCTGCCCCGGGTGAAGAACTTCAGGATACTGAATCGGGCGCGCTTCAAGCATATACATCAGCTTGGAACGCCATTCACGGCTATAAATAACGGGAGGTGTATATTCGGCTGTTGGGGAAATGTAACTGAGAATGGCCGGAATCTCTTTTTCCTGACCATGACACTTGAGTGTAATGTGTTGCCCAACCTTAAAGCGTCCTAACCGATATTCAGGCACAAAGAAACGGACCTTGATATTCTCAGGAGGCAAAATAACAACAACAGGCGAACCTGCAGGGACCCATTCTCCCGGAACATAAAGGGTATCAAAAACAAGTCCTTTAACGAGAGATTTTATAAATTTCTGCTCCAATCGCCAGTGGGCTTGTTTCACAACGGCATGAGCAGCCTCGACTTCCTTTTCCGCGGCCTTGATTTCCATTTTTCGTGCGGGGAGCCTTGCCACCTTTACCTGAGACTTCAACTCTGCAATGCGGGCTTGGCCACGCTCATACGCCGCTTTTGCACGGTCTACGCTTTCCGTAGATGTCGCGTTCGTGATTATTAATTTTTTCTGGCGCTCAAAGAAAAGGTGGGCAAATTCCTGGTCAGCCTCTGCTTGAGCAAGCGTCTCCTCGATAACCTCAATTTCTTCCGGCCTTTTCCCGGTTTTGAGATTGTTCAATTCAAATTTTGCCCGTTCATAACGACGCGTGGCTTCATCTCTTGCAGCAACTTCATTCTCATGCTCCAGAACAAACAAAGACTCTCCAACGGCAATATTCATTCCCCGTTTGATAGGAAGGTCGATTAAGGCGCCAGCAATGGGCGATGCCACACGGACAAATTCTCCTTCCACATACCCTAAGTAACCGGGGGAAGGGGGATGTTGTTGATGCCACCAGAGCATGCTCCCCAAGCTCACAACGACAATAAGGGTGAAGGCTTTGATATTAAGAAGTCCCTTAATCTTATCTTTGACCAACAAACGTATATCCCCCTTAATGAAAGGAAAAATAAATAGTCTTCTCCCTTTCTATTATGATATTAAAAAAGGTATAAAAAGGTTTAACGGAACTTTGTTTCTGAAAAAGAGCCGCCTAACGGAGGCAGTTTACACTTTGCACAGGATGTTTTTTCGTCTAGAGTGACCAATAAAAATTAAACAAAAGGGGCGTCTTTCAATGAGTTACATCCATCGCTACTTTATTCGAATGTTAACCTTCCTCACCGTGATGGGTGGTGTTATCGTTGTGCTTTACCAACCCCTCCTGGCTGCGTTTAGAAACAACATCCCCCTTAATACAGCTATTTTAATGACATTAGCCTTGGGTGTTGGGCTCGTCTTTTACC
>CAZXMD010000214.1:0-2659 GCA_964641635.1 uncultured Candidatus Finniella sp.
TTTTTGCATCTGCCCATGGTGCTGGCGACGCTTCCCATGGGGTGGGGACCCGCCATGGTCAAAACCCTTGGGAATTTAAACAAGCTTAAAACTACGCTTTCAACGGAATCCTCCAACCTTTTACCTTTACAGGGTGAATGGCGGGGCACGCCCTCCAAAGCCCTCATCCTGGCCGGCAGAAGGGGACAGCTGTTTACATGGTCTCCCTTTGATAGCCCCAGCAATTACAACACGATTGTCCTTGGTAAATCAGGCGCAGGGAAATCCGTCCTCATGGAAGAGTTTGTATCGGGCCTTCTTGGTTTAGGCGGGCGGATCATCGTCCTTGATTTTGGTCGCAGCTATCAAAAACTGGCGCAATTGCTGAACGCCCAGATCATTCGCATCGCCAACAATATCGACTTGAGCCTGAACCCTTTTAGCAGCCTTGTGAAGCGGGATGAGAATGACCAGGAACACCGCAATACGCTAGCCATGATCAAGCAGGTACTGATCAGCATGGTTTCTCCTTCCGGGAATATCAACGATCTGGAAAATTCCTACCTTGAAATGGCCCTGGATGCTGTTGTTGCCGAAAAAGGCGCGGAAGCGGAAGTCTCGGATGTCGCCACCTGGTTTTTAAAGCATGCTGATCCCAGGGTCAATGACCTTGGCACCCGTCTTTACAGTTTTACCAAAGAGGGCATATACGGCAAATTCTTTACGGGCAAATCCAACATCAGTTTCGCCAACCGCTTCATTGTCGTCGAGTTTGAAGATATCAAGGAAAACAAGGAGCTTTCAGCCGTCATCTTCCAAACCCTGGTTGTGAACATTTCGAACATCGTTTATCGAGGGGACCGCAAGACAAGGGGCAGCCTTATCATGGATGAATGCGTGGAGTTCATCAAGGAAAAGCCGGGCGAAGTCCTTGTGGATGGCGCAAGCCGGAAATTCCGCAAGTACGGGTGGAACCTGATCATGGCAAGCCAGAATGTCGAAGACTTCCTCAACTCTTTGGGAGCCAAAGCCGCTTTTAACAACTCGGCCTGGAAGTTCTACCTCAGCCAATCCGATGACAATTTTAAAATATTTGAAAGAGAAGGCTTGATCACGTCGCCTGCAATGATCAATCTCCTTCGCACCATTAAGATGAACCCCGGTAAATACGGGGAAGCCCTTATCGTCAGCGATGCAGGATACGCAGCAGGGAGGCTGATCCTTGATCCGTTTTCCTCCCTTCTGTACTCCACCAAAGCCGAAGAGTTTACGGCCATAGAAGAGATGGTAAAGCGCGGGATCCCTGTGGATGAAGCGATTGATCAACTCCTGGAAAGGAAGAAGGAATGAAGGACGGTCTCATTTATGGAATTTTTGGAGGGTTAATCGGTTCTCTCTATATGGGATGGATCTGCTCTTCAAAGTCTTCCCACCCCCACCCGGCATCCTTGGCCGTTGTGGACATGCAACTGCTGGTTTCCAGAAAATCCCGGCAACTGGCAATGGACCGGACTACGGAAAGACATAGCTCACAGGCATCGGAAAATTTTCCCCTCGCCCATCTATCCATCCGGGAAGCGGCGAACCACTTAAAAGACGACCTCAATGATTTTGCCGCTACCCATAACCTTGTACTCCTGGCTAAAGGGTCTGTGGTAGGTGGGGACGTTCCGGACAAAACCCAAGAAGTTCTCGCCATGATGGAAAAGGGAGAAGCATAATGTATTACTTGAAGATATCTGGTAGATGTTTAACCAAGGCTTTCTTTGGCAAGTTGTTTGCCTTTAAGGGCCTTTCCAAATCTCAATGGACAAAAGCCTTCTGTTGCTTCCTTTTGGTTTTTGGCGTTATTGCCCAGATCTCCAATCATGTCGGCCTGGTTTATAGCAATACGAACTCCTTACCCTACCATTTCTTTTTGCAGTTGAAGAACGTGAAGCCGCTTCGAGGCCACTATACCTGCCTTTACAGCCCCTGGTATGGCGGGAGAGTCATCAAGCAGGTTGTGGGAATGGAAGGGGACTCGCTTTCCTACGATCCTTCAGGCGCGCTACAGCTTGACGCCCTTGGCGTCAATTCCCTCTGGATTGGCCGCCAACTCAAAATCGGGAAGCCCAAAAAGCGCTCAAAAGACGGCCGGATCCTCACGCCCATTAAACCGGGGGGTATCCCGAAGGGCATGGTTTTTGTCTCCGGCAATCATGAGCGAAGCTTTGATTCCCGGTATGAAGAGTTGGGGCTTATCCCGGCAAGGGATTTGCAGGGGCGGTTAATAGCCCTCGTTTGAGAGGTTGGTCCATTTAAACAGGCAGGAGGACATTATGATCTTTGTAACCGTATTAGCCATAGCCGCAGCGGACTTTCACATTGAAGACAAGCAGGGCGGCGGTAAAGCAACCAAAGACCTTGGAACTTATGGGGAAACTTTCCCTATCCGGGAACGCAGCTTATTGGAAGTCATCAAGGAAAAGCTGCAAGCGTTGGCGGCTACAGGCAAGCTCGAAGGCCATCAAGCCACTATAGCAAAAAAAGCCAAAGAACAATTTAATCGACCTCCTGCGGTAAAGGGCCTTCAGAAAACAGCAGAACCGCGCTCTTTTGGGTATGATCCTTCCCTGACTGTGCCTTACGACCTTAAGGATCACGAAGGCCGTGTGTTCCATCGACAAGGAACAAAAGT
>CAZXMD010000215.1:0-2633 GCA_964641635.1 uncultured Candidatus Finniella sp.
ACCAAAGAGGAATAACACATTTTAGCTAATTTTTAAATTATGTCGGGTGGTAAGGACTTTGCTATGAGGAAAAATCAAGAATCTGGATCGTTTCTTTTCTCTTCACCATCCTCGTCCGTAACAGGTTCTTGAGTTGGAATGCGATAATCTTCCTTGAACCATTTAATGAGATCGATATTCTTACATACCTTTGAACAAAAAGGAGCAAAGTCTTTAACCGTAGGCTTTTGACAAATAGGACAAGGCATTAACGAGGAACTCCATTTGAGATTTGAGGTATGTATTCATGGAACCACACTTTAAGCTGGTATAAATCTGGATGGCCCAAACAGCTTTGCAACATTTTCCACATGCGCGGAAGATGGTTTAAATAATGGGGTTTGCCATCCCGCACGGCGAGGCGCGTGAAAACCCCGATGTTTTTCGTATGGCGACCGGCTGCCAGGATGCATCCGGATGTTCGTAAAAGTTCCTCATTCATATGAGGAAAAGCAGCTAAATACCGCCGCCAGCAATGGTCAACGAGGGCGGGCTCCAAATCTAAGCGCTCATCCTCAACGAGGGAAACCAGATCATAAACAACGGGGCCCCATCGTGCGTCCTGAAAATCAAGAAGGCCACAGGCCAGGACGCCGGGTCGATCATCCAACCGCATCAAATTGTCCACATGATAATCTCTTAATACGAGGGAGCAAGGAACCTCTAAAGCTTTTTCAAAAACGGGTGCCCAGAGATTGAGAAAGGTTTTTTTATCAAAGTCGGACAACGTTAGGCCCGCCGTGTGAAGCAAATACCAATCGGTAAAGATTTCGATTTCACGCAATAAAAGTTCCATATCATAAGGGTCAATAAAGTCAGGTCGGTTGAGGGTCTCTTGATGAAGAACAATAAGCGTATCCACGGCGAGTTCATATAAGGGGTATGGATTCTCCCCCGTCTGTAACAGACGGGTATAGGTTGCCTCTCCAAAATCTTCCAAAGCCAAAAAACCTTGAGAGAGATCCTGGTCGAAGATGGAAGGCGCAGAAAGCCCAAGGGACCTTAGATAGTTTGCGACTTGCAAAAACTGCTGGGGATTCTCCGGATGGGGAGCATCCATCAAAAGACCGCCATCATAACGGAAATACTGTCTTTTAGAAGCATCTGTCGGCAAGGCAATTAAGGATTGAGCGCGATGCTTTAAAAAAGCATGCCGTTCAGCATCACGATTTGTAATTTCAATGTGTGGTTTCAAGGATGGTTTGGAGCGGCTCATGGGTTCCTACTAAAGTAACGTTAATTTCTCGTGTTGCTTCATCACAAATTTTAAAAGTAATATCAATGCGCCGATGCGGCAATAAATTACCCAGCCGCTCAGGCCATTCTATCAAGCATATGGCTTGGTGAAAAGCGTCTTCAAGGCCAAGTTCGAATGCTTCTTCGGGGTCTTTTAAGCGGTATAAATCACAATGCCATACCTCGCCATGGGGAGAATCGTAGGTTTGCACAAGCGTAAATGTTGGACTTGGCACATCGGTTTCTTCTCCCACCAAAGCTTGAACAAGAACGCGGGCAAACGTTGTCTTGCCGACGCCCAAGTCGCCCCACAAGGCAACGGCGTCTCCTGCGCGCAAAGCCTCAGCCAATGGCTTGGCCAGGGTTATGAGGTCTTGTTGGGTCAGGGTGTATGTAAATTGGGGCATAAAGGAGGCTCAAATAATTTTAAAATCAGAGAAACCCTGGGTTCTTAAGCGGCTACTACATGTGTCAAGCCTGAACGAATTTTTGAATGATTTTTCTTGATAACAATATCAACATCCCAGTTTAATAAATTGAGAAGGTGAATCAAACGATCAATAGAGAACTTGTGAAGACGCCCTCTAAACAAGTCTGATACATCGGGCTGTTTCAGCCTTAAGATACGGGCGGCTTGAATCTGGGTCAATTTTCTCGAAATGATTGTTTTTTGAATTTTTCGAGCCAACTCGGCCTTAGCTAATACTTCTTCAGGTTCTTTGATCTTTAGATCAGCGAATATATTATCATCTGCTTTCATAATCTTTTCTGTCATTTTTTTCTCCCCTCGTAATCTTCTTGAGCCCGCTTGAACCTCGCTTCAATCAGATCCATTTCCTTCTTTGGCGTTGCAATTCCATGCGTAGACTTCTTTTGAAAAGCATGGAGAACGTATATCGCTTCCTTAAAAGTAACCGTATAAACCACTCTAAAGGTATTTGTATTATGATCCTCCACAATTTCAAGAACACCCGCTCCTTTAAACCCTTTAAGTGGTTTGACAGAAGAATGCTTGTCGCCTTGTTGAGCCCAGAAAAGAGCGTATCCCGCTTCTGCTCGAACTTCCTCGGGAAAATCCATTAGGTCATCTTTTGAGCTACCAACCCAGTACAGCGGCTTTAGCACACCAAACTCTCTCATTTCTAAATATAGTATTTTTACTATATTATTTCAAGTGATAATATACCACATCACTTTATATGTCAGGCGCCAGGTTTAAAAAACATTAAAGTTTTGCTCTACACAGATTTAGAACCTGTCTTAATGAATTATGGGAGTACGTATTTCTTCTCCTGTTCTGTCAATTGCGAGGAGCGAATGCGACGTGGCAATCCAGGCTGTTTAGAGGGTTTCGGTTT
>CAZXMD010000216.1:0-422 GCA_964641635.1 uncultured Candidatus Finniella sp.
GTCAATGTCAGGAAGGACCTCAAAGGTTATGATACACTCAAAATCCTTTCCTTCTTCAAACGTAACGACTTTCACAGCCGGGTCAATAGCATTACGAAATTTATGGCTTTTGTTGATTTCAGAAAACGCCTCACGCAAAATGGCATTCCCAGCATCTTCCCAAGCTTCAGCCCCAAACCGCTTTACCAGAACCTCCTTCGGCATTTTTCCAGGACGGAATCCTGGAACCCGGGCCTTTGCTCCTATCTTTTGGAGTTGAGCGTCATATTTTTTCTGAAGCTCTCCTGCTAAAGCCGTAACTTTAAATTCATGCTTCAGCTTCTCTGAAAGTATTTTTGCAACTTGCATCTAATGCTCCGTCTCGTCCTTAAACGGTTTCTGTAATTTTTATATGGTGCGGGCGGAGGGACTTGAACCCCCAC
>CAZXMD010000216.1:432-2618 GCA_964641635.1 uncultured Candidatus Finniella sp.
TTTCACCACGCCCGCATAAGCGACCCCCGAATAGCCAGGCCTCTATTTATGTACACGAACCCAATTGTATGTTCAATACCTTAGTGCCCCTCGCAACCAGAGGCAAGTTTTTCTTAAGCCTTTTTTATAAAAAATAACCGGGTATGCCTATTTAAAGATTTTAAGAATCCAAGGAAAAGGCATTATTACAAAAAATCCGTATCTATTGGTGTGTCAGGCACTAATCTTAAGGATAAGAAACGCGTGATTTTCACAACTCATTAAGGCAGATTCTAAGATTTTTTCTATATATCCAAAATCTGCTTATTTTTAGACCCCGCCACTATCTTTATGCTTCCGGTGTGGTTTCCCAAATTGGCATGTTAATGAAAACTGGAAGCGCGTCATATTTCCAGAACGCTTGTTTTCCAAAACCCGTCGCGCTTGTATGGCTTCAAACCCAACAGAGAGAAAATCTTTAATGGGCGCATAAATGAAATTAAGGCTAGCTGAGTACATTTTTGAATTAACACTTAAATTTGGCAACAACCTTAAGTTGATATCATTTTTTATTTTTGTGAATCCTCCCACAAGGGAACTGTGGAAATTTTCATCCCAATAGTGCTTATATCCGATATAACCACCGTAAGCTGTTTGAGGCGCAAAGACGTTTGTAACTGAATTATAAAAAGCCGCATAGCCGGCAGAATCCAGCATATAACGCCCGATTCCTTTGCCTGTTTGAACTTGCCAAACCAGGCTATCATCCCCCACTGTTAATAAGTTCCCAGAAAACCCAATGCCATATCCCCCTTTTCTAACTTCCGGACTTGCCCCATTTTTAACACGCAATTCCCGAAGAAGCCCTCTCAGCGATAAGCCACCCCAAGGCCGGTTTATATAAAGGCGCGCTACAGCATCCGGAAGCCGATCAAGACCCGCAGATAAGTTGGGGTTAGATGCAGCATTTAAGCTATAATTAAATCTTGTAGTTGCCGTCTGGTCGATATAATCCGTCTCAGGGTTTTCTAAAGCAACTGCTAAAGCTAATTGGTCATTTTCTTCGAAAGGATGCGTATACCGAATCATAGGTTGGCGGTTTGCCCCGATGCTGGAAGCAGTGCCGGGATTAAGGCATTCCGGTAAAGTATTGGGGTCATGAAAAGTGGTGGTTGCTTGACCAACAAGAAGACGACCCCAATTCACATAGGCATGGCGAAGCCGTAAATGATAATTATTGTTATAGACTTCTGCATTAAAGGGAGCATTTCCAAAAAAGTCTACTGCCAAATACGTCATAAGTTCCCCATAGGGCGTTGGTGTTTCCGTCTGCAAGGCAAACCGGCTATAACGGGCAGAAAAATGGGTTTGGCGGCGACGTAATATATTGGTGGGGCTTTCAATGGGAATAAAGGACGCCAGCAAAAAGTCATAGGCGTAACCGGTTTGGGCGCCTGTTGCATCATGCATTAAATCCGTCTTGATAAAGCCGTTAAATCCAATGGATGTATTGGTTCCATCTACCTTGAAAGAACCATCAAAGTCGCCCGCATAGATGGCGTCCTTTTTATGTTGCTGCAGATCTTTTTTAAGGTCCCGGTTCTCCTTCTCCAAAGCGTTGACCCTTCCTTCAAGTCCCCCGGCTTTAAACCGATCCGCAGGTAAGACCGCCTGATGATGCCGATCCACGTTTTTCCGGGCGCCAACAGGGTGGTGAACGGGCTGGACAGGCTGTTCTTGATATGCGAGCTTCTTCATTGCTTTTTCATACACTTCAATACGTTTCATAAGATCGGCGGCCTGTTTTTTAAGGGCCTCTAGTTCTTGGGAAGAATGAGCTTGCGAGAAAGAAGCAAAGCTAACTGTGCCCATAAAAAAAACAGAGCGGAAAATGGAATTGAATTTCATGAGGGCGCAAGTCCTTTTCAAGCGGTTTAAAAAAAGATCAATATTTACTAAATTTATAAATAATTTTTAGTTGAGTCAATAGAGATCAACGACACCACCGCCCACTCCTAAAAAAATTTTGAGAAACAAGAGAGAAAATGCCGACCATCTCCCCCATTTCTTCCAGGTTTTAGGCGTTTTCGTTCCTCAGAGAGGATTTTAAGGAAAATGGGGAGCCGGAAAGTTACTGTTGGTAAAAGAAGGAATATTACTCCGGCTAGCAAATAGTTGCCATTAATTGCCCAAAAATTGTCATCCTG
>CAZXMD010000217.1:0-2613 GCA_964641635.1 uncultured Candidatus Finniella sp.
TTGCCGAGTCTGGGAATTTTGACAAGGTTGGCCAGCAAGTGAAGATAAACATCAAGGTCAAGCCGGAATTTGAAGGCCACATTTTGATCAAGAACGATAGTGCGTCCAGTATCAGTTTGTGGAAGACTACGAATGGCAAAGAAGATAAACTGACTGGCGATGTCAAAATTCCTATCGCAGCTGGCGAAATACAGCTCGGACCCTTGGCTGAGTTGGGCTGTTTTTATATCAAGGGTGTGGTCGAAGATGAAAAAGCAAAAATCACCGCGGAGCTTTACAAGAAGGATCCTGACAAGGAAGAGGGTGAATTTAAGCATGATGCAGTGATAAATGTGGCAGCCCTTGCCGTGGGGTTGCGCTCCATAAAATTTGATTCTACGTCAGCGGGTTATATTCCACTGGTGAAAGACGATGGAACGTCATTTCCCCCAGCAAATCAACCTCACTGGAAAGACGATAATGCTGATGGTATTGCTGAAGATAAAGATAACTTTTCAGTCGCATATGTAAAATCCTCGACTCCAAAAATTGATGTAAATATCAAATTAAAGTCTGCAGCTTCATACATAAGCACTGCAAAATTGAGCACTCAAGGGTCCACAAATGGATATCTAAATTTTGTTAAATTTGACAATAAGCCGCTGGGTGTAGCATCCCTTGACATGGCTAAACTCAATCCAGGCCCTGTCGATTCCGGCATTTTTATGGATAAGATCTGGTTTTTTGGTAAAAATGACCTAGTGCGACCAGCATTTCAGTTGTCATGGGAGATAGAGATTGACGGTGGTAATCGGGTTAAGTTTGCCGAATCCAAGCATCAAGTTTATCTTACATTAGATTCTCCAAATCAAGAAATTGTCGGGAAGAATAATGAAACATTATATTATTTAGCATGTAATGGTGGACATAATCTTAATCTTGATTCTGGTGCAGACAGTGAAAAAAGCCTTATTGTAAGAAGGATTTTTGATACGCAATTTTCCTTGGAAGGTGCTAATAAAGATAGGATCATTAATAAAATTGATCCTGTCACAGGAAATAAAAATGAGGAAGAGGTGCTTAAGTTTGCGATAAGCGAGGATGTCGATATTTTGAAAAATGGAAAAGGTGTTTGTCGAGATTGGGCGGTTTTCTTCAGGCGCGTGAATGCCGTGCATAATCTCGCCGTTGATAGCTATGATGTTGGCACAAAGCCTATTACAATTTCTTGGGTAGTTCCTATACAAAAATACGGGAAAATTGATAGATATACATGGGGATATGTAAATGAGGGTGAATTAAGCAGAGGTCAAGGGAGTGGCCACCAAGAAAAAGAGTGGGATAATCACACAATCAGCAATTCCTATGGTGTGTGGTATGATGCTTCATACGGAATTATGGGCGAATCTGAAATTAAATATGAAAATAAAGCGGTACAAGCTTATTGGATACATAGTTACGACAGTCATGATCGACCAAAGAAGACGCATGTTCCTAGAGTAGTAGATTCAACGCATCGCCTTGAATACAAATTGAGAAATACTAATTAAATTAACTTATACAAATATGAAATTTATAATATTCGGATACCTATATCTTCTTATATGTAGTTTTGCTACCGCTGAACTCAAGAACTTGGGAGGTGCATATGGCGTCGGCCAGCATGGTTATTTTGAACCAGAAGGGCCCGAGGTTCAGATAATCAGCACCCTTTCTAAGGGGGGCTGGACTTATAACGTATCCCGAACTAAGACAGACAATACGGCAATTCTATTCACGAGGCACCCCGACAATGACCATGAGCTGGTCGAAGATATTGTAACATTTAATGGTTATAGGTGGCTGTTTTCTCAACGTGATCCAGTTGTCAGATTGGTTGACCAATCCGAAACAGAAATTGCGATTCTAGTTGGTGGTAATATAGGATATAGTTATTTTTTGGTTACTAAATCTGCAAATTTTACTGTTCCGGCTGGCTTTCATTGGTTTTCTACAGTTGATATAAATTCCACGAACTGGAAATTATCAAAGCTTCTCGTCACGCCTACCGATTTAGACTACAGTATTTCGCCATGGGATCATTCCAGAAGCATTAAGTCAATAAAACTGAATAACTTTAACACTATAGAGGTTACAAAGGCAAGTGATGAAAGTAATGAGATATTTTCTATTCATGAAACGCACATTAGTAAGGGAGAAGATTTGATCCAAGGAACAAGGTTTACAAAACCTTCGATTGCCACCGAGGCGCAAATTATTGGTGTCTTTTCAGTTCAAGAGACTCCAACCGATGAAGATGTAAAAGATTATGTAGAATCTATAGAAGGAACCAAAGCGCATATACTTGGAGTATTAAATGAATTTCAGGATCAGAATGCGGCCAATCAAATTCGAGCGAGAATTGAGCAGGCATATTTGCAATAATGAATGGGTTGGCGCTGTAATACGGGGTCAGCCCCGAATGGCACGGGATCTGGATTATCGTAAGCGCTCAACGGATGGGCATCGGGAGGTTCTGGGTAAGCGCTCAACGGACACGGACAGGCGTGGGGAGTTTCTCGCGCAGGTAGCATGTCTACAGGGTCAGTAGTATCAGATCAAATCAAGGGCTTTTTGTGAGATTTTTTGCAGGTG
>CAZXMD010000218.1:0-2598 GCA_964641635.1 uncultured Candidatus Finniella sp.
CATAATTATTACAATCTATCATAAATTGTACATTTTTCAAACTAATTTACTATAAATATTAAAAAACATAGTTGATGACGGAATTTTTCTAAGCCATTAGATTTCACCATACAAATACAATTATTCAACAAAGCCCCACCGCACAGCAAAGCTTGCGCGTCGACAACAGTGAAGTCGTTGTCCTTTTCGGAAGAAAGGGAATCTAAGCTAAAGAATATAGAATTGTCAGAAGTAGAAAGCAGTGGAAAACCAAGGGTTTTAGGTTCGGTTGGAATCTCTCGTCGAGAAATAAAAATATTGTCTAGTATTATTGTAAAATTTGTATAAAATTAAATTAATTATGACCATCATTTGTTGCGGTGCTTATGACACGACTATTGATTTTTATGCTTCTTTGCAGTTTTATACAGGTATCTTGTAGCCGTTTGTCTACGCAAGAAGGTGAGCAAGACAGTCTTGTCCGGGCTGCTGACCGGGTCCAGGCTGCTGGAGATTCATCTTCAGCTATTAATGTCTATAAAAGCGCCCTGGAAAAAAATCCCGCCCATAAACTTCCTCTTTATCTAAAGCTGGGGGAAGCTTACGTGAACGCAGAACGTTTAGAAGACGCCAAAAGGGTTTATGAAGAAGCCTTGCCTATTGATGAGAGCGACGAAGTCAAAAAACAATTGGGCCGACTGTACTTAAGCACAGGCGAACCTGATATGGCTATTCCCATATTTGAAGGCATCATCATGGTCTATAAAGATGATATCAGAGCTCTTAACGGGATAGGCGTCGCTTACGACATAAAAGGCGATCATCGAACGGCTCAAAGCTATTATCAAAAAGCTCTCCAGGTTAATGAAGAAAATAATGACGTCAAAAGTAATATGGGATTATCCCTGGCATTTGAAGGTAAGTATGAAGATTCCTTGAAACTTTTACAGCCAATCGGGGAAGCGCTCGGGGCCACCTCAAAACAGCGGCATAATTTGGCTCTCGTTTACTCCTTATCCGGGAATCATTCAAAAGCCCAGGAAATTTTCGCCAAAGATATGAAAGCTTCCGATATTAATCAAAACCTTCATGCCATACGTACGGCCCCAAAGCGCATATACCAGCCCAAGCATACCTCTCACGATAGCTTTAAGCCTATCTCCAAGCTTAATCCCGAACCTACGCTTAAGCCTAAATCTAAAGCCAACCTCAAACTAAAACCTAAAACCAAGTCTAAGTTCAAACCCAAACCCAAGCCTAACACTAAGCCCAAATCTAAGTCAGCAGGGGAGCTAAGGGCAGGAGATGGGCCTATAATCAAGGCAGAAGGTGGTTCAATAAAATGATCGAAGCCACAAACCCCCTATTCAACACCATCCCGTTAATCGTAGGGTCTGTCTTTGTGCTGGCCGCGATCCTCGATTTTCTATATTACCGGCTACCAAACAAGTTGTTTTACGTGATCTTTTATCTATTCCCAATCTATATCGTTCTTTCCTTTAAATTCTATCTAATGAGTAATTATTTAGTTTTTGTTGGTTCAATTCTGATTGGCTTTGGGCTCTTTTCCGCTGCCATTATTGGAGGGGGAGACGCTAAATTGTTGGCGGCAGTCTCTTTATGGATCGGTTGGAATAACATTGTTCCCTTTATCCTCTGGATGCTGCTATTTGGATGCGTTATTTCTTGTTTTTATGTGATTTTTCCAAAAGCTATACATTACATAACAGCTCAAATGAGAGAGTTTATCCGAAAGCAGGCGCCTCTTAAGAGAAGCGTCCGGTTTTTGGTGTCGGACGTAGATGCAATCGAAGGAGAAGTCCTCTCCCTCCAACAAAAACGGATGATTCCATATGGTATTTCGATTGCAGGCGCTGGATTAGTTATTTTATTGAAAGGGATGCTGTAAACCATGCAACGTCTTGAACCCATCATTGCAATTATTGCGCTTGTTGTTGCCGTTTTGGTGGCCTTTGGCGTTTATCACCTGATTTATACAGCGCCAAAAGAACAGGCAAAACACTGTCCACCACTTCCTCAAATGCAGGAAGTAATGATTGCTAATAGTATTATCAATACCGGGGATACGATTGCAAATCTGGTCGTTTATGAAAAATGGCCACAATCGAGTATTCGCTCAAGCTTTTATTTGAAAAACCAGGTTACTTCGGAACAGTTAAAATCGTTAATTGCACGACGCATCATTAATTTGGGTGAGCCCATTACCAAAAATAGCGTCGTTGATCGAAAAGACCGTGGTGTTCTTTCAGCTTTATT
Organism: uncultured Candidatus Finniella sp.; assembly: GCA_964641635.1. Taxonomy (GTDB): domain Bacteria; phylum Pseudomonadota; class Alphaproteobacteria; order Paracaedibacterales; family VGCI01; genus VGCI01. Next base: position 2,257 of record CAZXMD010000218.1, read on the forward strand.
GGACGAGGGAATGCGCGCTGTATCCTTGGGTTTGGATGCAAACGCAGGAATGGCTGGCCTCTTGCATCCCGGAGATGTCGTTGATGTGATTGTTGCGTTAAATGCTACGGGTAAAGAAAATGAACACGAGGAAACAAGCCGAACAATTCTTTGTGGCGTCCGGGTTCTGGCCTTGGATCAACAGCTCTCAAAATCGATGGAAATAGTGGACAAAAAAGTTGAAAATTCCATTCAGGCGGCTCCGAAATCCGTGACGCTTGAGGTGACGCCTCAACAAGCTTCCGCCCTGGCTTCAGCTGTTAAGATAGGGACCCTTTCTTTAAGTTTACATTCCATAAATGA
>CAZXMD010000219.1:0-2584 GCA_964641635.1 uncultured Candidatus Finniella sp.
GGGGCGTTTGTATGGATTTAATTACGATACTGGGGAATTGATTTGGTATCGCGAAGGGCGGCAGCCATATTTCTTACAACCCTTATTGAGCGAAAATAATCTTGTTACATTTATTGAAGAGGCCCCCGGACAAAAATGGAAACTAGAAACGCTGGATTTATTTACGCTTGCAAAAAAAAGTGCAGCTCCAGATCTGGATATGCCATTGTCAGGTCCCCCCATCGTTTTTGAAAATCAGGTGTACTTTGCCACACAACATGGGGAATTGCGCGGCTTGAATCTTCTCACCGGAAAAGATTTGTGGACAGCCGAGGGCTCTTCAAGCTTTAGAAGTGGTCCGCAGGTTTATGGCGATCGGATATTTATAACAAATGAAGATGGGTTGATTTTAGTTATGGACCGCAAGACCGGCAAGAAGGTTACAGAAATTGAGATGGGCTCAACTATTCATGAGCCAGTTAAAATTGCTGATGGTGGCATGTTGGTTTTGTCTATTGACGTGAATGGTTATCTGATGGCGGCGGATTTAAGAACCGGCAAGAGAATTTGGCGGTATAATTTAAATCAAACCGGCAATAAAGCTCCTCTTAAAATATTTCAGTTGAGTCAGCAAAGCTTGAGTCAACTGAACTTCTCCTCTCAAGCGCGTGGTTTGACGGCATGGACAAGCTGCAGCTCAACGAGAATTTGCATATTCGACATCAAAGAGGGTCGACTATTACACAAAGTAGATTTGAAGGAGCCTCTTTTGGGTGGATTCGATGTGGCTCCCAGCACCGAAGTTCTTTACGCAACCGTACAAGACAATGATCATCGCTCCAAGCTTGTGGCTTTCCAGGAGTACGTTAAGCCCACTCCAGGCGCGAAACCTCAGCCATCTTCAACGGGTAAGGCTGATGGTAGTGCGAATGCTGGTGCGGGTACCGATGCTGGTGCGGGTGGCCCCGGCTCAAAATAATCGGTAAATAATCATTAAGGGTTCTGATGTGCATGCGAGTCAAAGGACTGCCGGAATTACCCTTTGGATCAAGCTTGGAATGCTGGTTTTAGATTGGCTATAGAATGGGTATAGAAAAGAGCAGCAACAAATCGGGTGCATTTCGCTTTTGTTTTGACAAGAATCCGATTGCGACCTAGTTTTATCGTTCTACTTAAGAAGAGCTGCGGGTGTAGCTCAGTTGATTAGAGCGTCGCCTTGCCAAGGCGAAGGCCGTGGGTTTGAGTCCCATCACCCGCTCCAAAATCTTTCGGCTCTTCTCTTTTAACTGTTGGTCGCGCAAAAAATAAACTTAAGAACAAGCACTTAGCGTCCGTAGTCTATAGTTTTTGAAGCTCTTATATCCGTAAGCATTGGCCTGGACAAGCTTTGCCGTCCGATTCAACGCTTCTGTTAAACCGTTTGTGTATCCTGTTTTGAAGTAGTTTAAAACCTCCTCTCCCCATGTTTTTAGAGTTCTCTTTAATTTTTGAAGCTCCTCATAAGGAGATTGATCAAGATCTTTGATAAGCCTCAAAAGTGATTGATGTCCCCTCTCAAAGCCCTTGGCTCGGTAAAACTCATGAAGTCGCTCCTTAGCTCTGTAAATGGCATCTAGTTTTGGGTGGTGTTTGAGATAGCGATCGATTTCAAAACGAAGATCATAATCTAATTTTGTCCTGTTTTTTAAAAGCAGCCTTCTCATTCGAAGATCTTGCCTAAAACCCTGAACCTCCTTTCTCGTTTTGATTAACGCCGGAGTGATAAGCCTTAATGCATGGAACTTGTCCGCTACGATCTTGGCATTTGGAAATAACTCTCTCACTAAACTTCTGTAACCATTTGATAGGTCAATCACTACTACACGCACCCTTTCACGACCTGGGATGTTTTTAATTTGCTCAAGCAGTGAGCGCTTGTCCTTTCCAAGGGACATTTCAAACATTTTGCGCTTTTTAAGATCCGTGAAAACAGTGACGAACTCTGTAAACCCCTTCCTGCGACTAAAAAAATGCTCATCAATGCCTAGTACCTGAGGCCAATAAGCTCCTTTTCGCTCACGTAATTTTACTTCAAGTTGCTCATACAAAACCTTGTAGACCAACGAAGAGGAGCACTGATGTTCTTGGCGTACCTCAGATAAACTTTTAAAGCTCTGACAAGCCTTCAATAAAGATTTACGGTATCTTTGTGTGGTTCGATATCTTGGAAAAACTCCAGGCACGGGCTCCGTAAAGGGCTTTTTACAGAGCTTACAGAAATATCGATGTTTTTTGATTCTCAACCAAAGGGGGCTGTCCCAAAGGTTTTCTTGTCTAATCAAAACATGAGTAAAACCGTACCGGGAACTCGATGGGTTTGCACATTTTGGGCAAATCTCAAATTTTGATCGGACTTTTTCCACCTCCCACAAATAGCCATTTCGATAACTTCGAGTACCCAATAATTTTAATTCCGTTCCTAAAATCGCTCGTGATAGTCTCTCCCAGGGCATGGGGCGTTCTCCCTTCTTAAGATGTTGATTTCGCAACCAAAATCTTAACGAAAAGAACGCTTCGTGCTTACTTATTTTGACTTATTGCGTACAACACTCAAGGGTGAAGAGCC
>CAZXMD010000220.1:0-2579 GCA_964641635.1 uncultured Candidatus Finniella sp.
AACGGAAGGGTGTCCAACAGGCGGCAAATCCACCCTAAAAGAATCTTCACGGTGATCTAGGGTAATTATTGAAAACAGCTTGTCTTTAGGGCCATCAAGGTAAAGTTGCAACTGGGAGTGCTGGTCAACGGTTCCAAGGGCTTGAATGGGGGTTATCCCCTGACCTTCATTATTCTGATTCCGCTTTCCTAAGCTTTCCGCCCACAGCTGCCGGAACCATAACGTAAAAGTATTGAGACGGTCGATATAGGGCATGAGGACAGTTTGCGTCACCCCTTTTTGCGCTAAAGCCATGTGGGCAAGAGCACCTTGAAGGGGATGGCAGTGTTTTGATTCTTTTGTCGTCAAGGCGGATGAAAGAACTTGCCTGGCCCCAAGGAGAATGGCGTTCACGTCAATATTGGCAATCATAGCGGGAAGCATACCCACGATGGTAAAAACAGCAAAACGGCCCCCGATATCGGTAGGATGGTCTAAACACGGGAGATGATAGGTTTTTGCTAATTGGCGGATGCCATTATTACGGGGTTCGCTGATGATTAAAAAGTGATCTTTCAGATTCGCATCTGAAAGAAATGAACGCCATTGCTGAAGACAAACCAATAGTTGCATAAGGGTTTCAGAGGTATTGCCAGATTTGGAAATGGCAATAACGCCCGTTTTTTCAAAAGAGAGTCCCGCAAAAAGATTGTGGAATGTATTGGGATCAATATTATCCAGAAAATGAAAACGAGGGGACTTATGATGTGGATGACGCAAGGCCAGCAGGGTTTGTCCCCCTAGGCTTGACCCTCCGGTTCCCAGAATTAATATATCGTCAAAAGTTTGGAAATGCGTCGCAGAAGATTTCAAGTCGCCTAATAAATTATCAGACTGGATTTGTTGGAGAAGGGGGAGGGTGCTTCCTAAAGTTTGTAAATGCAATAAGGTTTCAGGAGCTTCGTGAAGATCTGGAAAGCCTTCTAGTTCTTGAATGAACATATCAATTTCTGCAACCACAGACTTAGTCCTTTTTGTTGGGATTCTTTTTCAGGGTCTCTTTTTCTTTAAGATTACGGATAAGGGCTTCTTCTTCCAATTTCTTTTCTCTGGCTTTGTATCCGGTTGGATAGACAGTCATAATGGCGAGCGGACTTTTGTCCAAAACAAATTTTGCGGCTTCATGGACTTGCTGAACAGTAACGGCATTGATTTGATGGGGCCAATTTTCGACTTGCTCTACGGTAAAACCAACGGCCAAACGTGCGAAAGCCATGACGCTTGTGCTGTTCCCATCGCGGGCAAAGGCAAGGTCTGCAAGAATGTCCCGTTTTGCATCAGCCAGTTCCTTCGCTGCAACGCCTTTGGCTACGATCTCATCAATATGACGTATAACGGCCGTCTTGAGCTCCTGTGGTTTTACACCCGGTGCTAAGGTAACTCCAAAAGTAAAGGTTTCAGGGTCGTAGCTATCATTGTCGTAAGCACAATTCGCACTGACAGCAAGTTTATGTTCTTCAACGAGAGTGCGATAAAGGCGGCTGGTGTTATTGCCACCCAAAATTTGAGCAAGGACAATTAGCGGATAATAATGCTCCGAATGTTCTCCACGATGACAGGGCGCAGCGTAATTCCAGTGGATGTTGACTTGACTAATACGGGGATTTTCCTGTTCCAGGGAAACGACGACACCACTATGGCTTGGTTCTGGAACACGGACGCGTGAAGGTAAGGGGCGAGATGGAATACAGCCAAAATGCTTCTCGACAATGGGTTTTAAGGTTTCCATAGTGACATCACCAGCAACTACCAGGATAGCATTATTAGGAGCATACCATTTCTTATAGTGTTCATAAGCTGCATCACGGGTATAAGCTGCAATGTTTTGTGGATAGCCAATCGCTGGAATTCCGTAAGGGTGATACCAGTAGGTTGCCCGCAATAGCGCTTCATATGCGACGCCAAATGGGTTGTTATCTAAGCGCATTAAACGCTCTTCTTGCACAACCTTTTTTTCGCTCGCGACCTCTCTTGCGTCCATCGCCAGATTTTGCATCCGGTCTGCTTCCAGTTTGAGGTAAAAATCCAAGAATTCAAGGCCAATATCACAGGTATAAGCTGTGTAGTCTGGGGTTGTGAAGGCGTTGATGACCCCTCCATTACCGGAAATAATCTTTTTAAATTGATTGGCAGGGATATCTTTTGTTCCTTTGAACATCAGATGCTCTAGAAAGTGCGAAAGACCGTGCATTTCGATAGGATCGTCAGCAGTGCCCACCTTGTAAATAAGGTTAATAGAAACAATTGGGGCTAGGTGGTTTTGTATTAAAACAACTTGCAACCCATTGGAAAGAGTGACTGTTGAAGGGTGAAAAATACCCGTGGCCGATGTTGGCAAGGGTGTTACGGCATTGATCATAAGAGACGCTAGCAAAACAATCCAACCTTTCATTATGTATTTCCTTCCGGTTGTGTGTTTTTAGATGATTTTTCAAAGGATTCTTGAGCAACTTCCTTTAAGGCAAGGTTTTTAGGTTTTCCAACGATAACGAAGGTTAATTTCTTTGGATCCAGAAGTTTTTTTGCAACCGTGTTGATGT
>CAZXMD010000221.1:0-2556 GCA_964641635.1 uncultured Candidatus Finniella sp.
GATAAAGGAACGCCTCATAAAGGAGCCCTGTTAACGCGGAAGATTGTTTTTGGGGGGCGATATTGTTTATTTCACCCTTTTCAAAGTAAGCGTCAGCTTTCCTCAAAAATTCAGGATCTTGCCACCAGAAATCGTCTTCAGGAACTTATTGCAGCAAGTGAACCCGTTACCTTAAGGGAAGCATCCGCTCAGGCTTCTCCCCATCAAATCCTGGATGAAATATCCGCGTTACGGCAAAAGTTCCATGAAGTTGAAACTTTATCTGGAAAAGCGCCTTGTGTAACACCTTATGATGCCATGCCCTCTTCATATCAGTGGATGCGAGATTTGGAAGCCTCAGAAGGAGATGCTATTCTCGTCGACAATGATAAAGCACTCATAGATGTCCGTCATTTCCTAAAAACCCATCGCCCGGATTTGCTCCTATATATACAAAAGCATAAAGAGCCTCTTTTTGAAGCCTTCGGGTTGGAAGACTTTTGGGACTCCCTTTTTCAAGATGTCATTGCCCTTCCAGGTGGAGGAAATATTGTTATCGATGTCACATCTGCCGCCGTTGTTATTGATGTAAACCAGGGAGATAAGGATGCGAGGCAAACCAACAAGGAAGCGATTCCCATCATCGTTCAACACTTAAAAGCGCGTCATCTAGGCGGCAATATCATTATTGATTTTATGGGCGTTGAGTCCTCCCTCCAAGACCGCTTGGCTTTACAGGATCTCCTCCTGAAACAGGCGGCCATGCATCATTTGCCCCTCGATATTTTTGGCTGGTCAAAACTAGGGTGGATAGAAGCACGCCTCCCGAAACGCCGCTTGCCTCTTGGGGAGGTGCTCTAGAATTTCCGCTTGTGTAATTAGGAGGATCTAGAGATGGGTTTACATGTAGGATGTTATGATTTATAGCTTAGTACCGACATTATTGACTGAACAATTTAATAATATATAAAAGAACTTACTATGAAAAAGAGTGAGCAACAAAGCAGTGTACTTGAAAGCCCTATTAAACAGACCATGGTCAAGAATAAGGACTATTCATTAGGTTGTGTACCTGAATGGGTTTTAAATCATAAGAAAATTAAATTCCTGTCAGATAAAGATTTAAGGAACAAGGATGATTTCGGACCTATATATAATTATCTCCTTGACTCCCAGAATTATTACGATAAAGCCTTGCAGTCGCGTTACTTTAAAGTGTGTTTTCAGGTAATCAATATTAAAGGTATTGAGGACGCTTCGTCATTCTCTATAAGTTTTATGCCTAATTATGAAAAAATAATTATTCATGAAGTTAGTGTGCAACGCAATAATAGCCAGATTGAATGTTTAGAATCCTGTCATTTTCGTATGCATCAACGTGAACGTGTTAATAAGGAGGGCCATTTTCACTCTTATAGTATATTAGAAGTTCATATAAATGATGTGCGGGTAGGGGACGTTATATCTTATTCTTATACTATTTCAGGTGGAGACCCTGCGTTAGGCAATCATGTCTGTTTATCAAGGCCGCTAGGTTTCTACAGTCCTGTAGACTATGCTCGAACAAGAGTCGTTATCGAGGCTTCAAGGGAACTTTATTATAGGGTAACCAAGAAAGCTATGGAACCAAAAGTGAAGGTTCTTCAAGGCTCGCCTAAGCTACGCGAATACGTATGGGAATCAGCTTACAATGAGCCATACATTTATGAAGAGGGAACACCACTTTCATACATCATACGCCCTTGGTTGCAGGTAACAGACTTTCAGAATTGGAGAGAGGTAAGAGATTATTTTCTGGAATTCTACAACCTATCATCCCTTGAAGATGTGCACTTCTTATCGATAGTTACAGATATTGCTAAAAAATATACGAATCCTTCTGATAGAATTATAGCTTGCGTCGATTTTGTTCAAAAGTCGATAAGATATGAAAGCTTTGACGAGATTGATTTGACTCTCAAACCATCTAAAATAGAAGATATTATGCAAAGGCGATTTGGAGACTGTAAGGATAAGTCGATACTTTTGCTGGGTCTTCTCCGTCATTTTGGATTTGAAGCCTACCTCGCCCTGGTTTCAACTAGAGACCCTTATGGGCTATTAGAATGCTTGCCAGGGTTAAATTGCTTTGATCACATTATTGTATACTTAGCATATCAAGGACAAGAATATTGGTTAGATGGCACCCATACATGGCAGTCTGGTAGTTTAGATAAGCGTTTTACGTATAATCGTGGCGGCGCTTTGGTTCTGGATAAAAAATTCTCAAGTATTGTGCAGATTCCAGAAACATATTTTGAACAGATTAAGGTAAATGAATGTCATGACTTTCGATTAATTCAAAAAGAAGCAATAATAAGGCTTACTGTTCAGAGCAATTACCAAGGTGCAATTGCTGAACAGGTGCGTTCAACAATAAATGAATCTACATTTATTGATTTAACAAAGCATTACGAAAATTACTATAAAAAATACTATCCATCCTTAAGAAAAGACAAAGATCCCATCATTCAGGACGATCTTGAAGGAAGCTTCTGCGAAAGTGTCGACTTATGAGCCTAGATTTGAACGGGCAAG
>CAZXMD010000222.1:0-2538 GCA_964641635.1 uncultured Candidatus Finniella sp.
GAAGGAAGAGAAGGCATCTCAGCAACTTCTTTCTCAATTTGCACCTTAACACGCTGGAAGTCAGCCAAATCTTTAGGGTTAAGCTTTACCGTTGGTAAAAGCTTAAGGCTTTGGGGATTAATATGGATGCCGTTACGAAGGACTTCATAGTGCAGGTGAGGGCCTGTTGTCCGGCCAGTTGCCCCAACATTTCCAATAACTTGATTTTGACGCACCTTTTGTCCGACTTTAACTTTCATGCGGCTCAAGTGAGCATATGCGGTTGTATATTCTTTGCTATGCTTGATTTGGACAATATTGCCATAATGTCCCCAATAGGAAGCTTTTACAATAATACCATCGCCAGCTGCCCGAACAGGTGTTCCTGTCGCAGCGCCAAAGTCGACGCCTTTATGCTGTTTGGAATATCCCAAGACGGGGTGAACACGGCGGCCAAACTTTGATGTAACACGCATTTTGGAGGGATCCATAGGTGTTTGCAACAACGTTTTGACGACACTGACCCCGTTGGCGTCGTAGTAACCTGGCGTTCCTTTCACAGGCTGAAAGCGATAAACACGACGGACATTATTTTTTCCACCCGGAGCAAAGGCAACATATTTCAGATTGTCTGCTCTGACAACATTTCCATTGGTATCTTGGTAAACTTCATAAACAATTTTAAATGGATCACCACGGGTTGGGTCATGTTGCCAGTTAATGTCGTAGGAAAGTGCATTAATAGCCTCCCGAACAACCTGGGCTGGAACCCCTTTCTTCAACGCGGCGGCGTAAAAGCTGGAATCAATGGTTCCTTCAACGCATCTTTGAACTTTCTGCAAAGCAACCTGATATTTTTTAGCGGAAAAGATTCCATCTTCACTTGATTCCATAATAATCTCATTTTCAAGGGATGCTTTAAAGGAGAGTGACAATAAAGAAATATCTTTGTTCAAAGAGTCTTTACGAAACCGGACGTTAATCTCTTGTCCTACTTTGAGTTCACGTAAATCGTAGACGCGCTTCATGGCTTCAATGGCGCGATTTGCTTCTTCTCGACTGATGCCCATTCTTGCCAGTATAGACATCATCGTATCCCCGCTGGAGATATGAAGAATGTTATCTTTCTCTTCAAATTCAGCTGCGCTATCCAGAGAATTTGTCATCTGCTCAGCGAGCTCAGTCAAGTCTGATGGAGTGTCTTTTATATCTTTTTGGGCAACAATAAAGTCACTCCCACCCCCACTCGTAATTGAAATGTGGGGATTAGATAAATGGTCATGGACAGAAAGGCCAGTTGCGAGAAGAAGAAAAGAAAATCCGGCAAGCTGAGTACGAGAAAACGAGAACAAATAGAACCTCCCAGATTAACAAACTTATAGCAAAAACTTCCACCCTTGAGATCTAGCAGATGGTGGTAATGTTCCTCAAATAGTTAATAAATTATTAACCGCTCTTCTTAAGGTGCCAAGTCTTAACTTGTTTGTCAAGGTCTGGAGAGAAGTTTTTAGGGCAATAACAAAAATTATCGTAAAGATTTTTGTTCATAAAGAAGGGGAAGTTATGCCCCTTCTGGAAGTTCTATGGATGGATTTTCTGCTGGTGATTCTTTGTGAGAGGCATTAATAACAGCGTCGAGCTCACTTTGAGTGCACAACCCTAATTGAACAGGGCTACGCGGTTTGATATTAGTTGTATTCCAGTGGGTTCGCGTACGGATAGATTTTATCATCGGCTTTGTTGTTCCCAATAAACGACAAATTTGCGTGTCTGTTAAGTCGGGGTGAAACTTCAGAAGCCAAGCAATTGCATCCGGGCGGTCTTGCCGTTTTGCGACAGGAGTATAACGGGTTTTTTTCTTGCCCAACAAAGAATCTGCCGTAATAGGGGGGGTGAGATTCAGATGAGCCGCTGAGTCTGTTTCGCAGCGTTGGATTTCCTCGACTGTAAGTTGTCTTGAGGTAATTGGGTTAAAGCCAACCATACCAACGGAAGATTCACCATCAGCAATCGCCTGAATTTCTAGGGGATGAATCGCGCAAAACTCAGCAATTTGATCAAAGGTTAATTTCGTGTTTTCAATGAGCCAAACGGCGGTAGCTTTGGGCATCAATGGCGTTGCCATAGTTCCTCCTAACGAGTAATCGGTATAGTCTTATGTGTTTTTAGTACTACGATTGAGGAGAAATAGCTATCGTTTTCTTCTTTCCGGGTGCAAAAAAAAGCAAGGCTGCCATGGAAAACCCTGCAACCACAAAACTTATCGCAAAGGCGGAGCCTTCTCCGTAAAGGTGAGCGATCGTCCCCCCAGTAAAGCCACCACAAAGGACGGAAACGCCACTGACGAGGTAGAAGACACCGAACCCTGTTCCCCGTAAATCTTCTGGAACGAGGTCAGCAACAAGGGAGGCAAAGATGTTTTGAGAAATGCCCATCTGACAGCCCCAGAAGAAAACGCCAATAAATAAGGTGTATAGATTTGGGGCCAAAGCGATGAATAGATCAGCAATCATGAATGTGCTAATGCCGACGATAAGAAGCTTATAGCGTCCGATTCGA
>CAZXMD010000223.1:0-2465 GCA_964641635.1 uncultured Candidatus Finniella sp.
ATTTCAAAGCTGGAACTCTTCCGGTGTCTTACCGGTTTTTCAGGAATGGCAAACAAACCGACGGGGACAGATCTCCAAAAAACCCTAAAGAATTACTGGCCAGATGACAAAATTACCGTGACCTGGAAAGTCAGTAAGCTGGAAAACCTTCAAGGCCCCCCGGCGCGCTTATTGCTTGCCACGATATTAACCGCAGCAGACGGGCTTCCCCGTGGCGGCGCCATAACCATTCACCCCCAACTTAACGTGACCGCTGAAGGCCCAACAGCTGTTTTACGTGAAGAAGCCGCCCAGGCCCTGACAGGCAAAACCCTTCTTTCCCAGCAATCTGCCAATACAATTGTTCCCTTCTTTGCCTATACCCTTGCCAAGAATCTGGGTGGCAAGCTCCAGATCCATACCGAAAGCGAAAAACAATTCCAGATTCAAATGGTGAAGAATGATTAGGGCGTGTCATCAATTAGGGTAAATTTCACAACTTGAATTTTATTGAAGAACAAAATAAATATGATTAATCAAACTATTGACGTCATTGCGAGGAGTAAAGCGACGAAGCAATCCAGGGACCAAAGGCGAGATCTTTCAGGTTGCCCCTGGATTGCTTCGCTTCGCTCCCAATGACGGATAATTTGTTGTTTTCTATCATTTAAATCTTAAAAATTCGTCATCTTATTCAAACAATCGCACCTAATTGAAAACACGCCCTAGAGTTAAGGTTTTGAAGAAACCCATTGCAAAATTGGGCAAACTTGGTATTATTTTGTGATAATCATAGCGAGTTTCGTTATTGGGGTGTAGCCAAGTGGTAAGGCAGCGGGTTTTGGTCCCGCCATTCCTAGGTTCGAATCCTAGCACCCCAGCCATTTTAAGGATCCATAAGTGAAACATCCTATAAAGAAATGGCTTCCTAATCTAAAGACCCTAAAGAAAAACTCAAGCCTCAGAAGGATTAAAGGATCACTGAGGCAAAACGTGGCGCTCTTTAACCGCCATACGGTGGCAGGTGGGATTGCCGTTGGCTTGTTTGTTAACTTTCTCCCCATTCCTTTTCAGATGTTCTGGGCTGCTTTTCTTGCCATCCTATTTTCGGTCAATCTTCCTATTGCGGTTGCCCTGACGTGGATTAATAACCCGTTTACTTTTATTCCGATTAATTTTTTCCTTTATAAAATCGGCTCCATGATTTTATCCGAATCTCCTACTCCCTTTTCTTTTCCGGAGTTTCACTGGCATCAACATACCATAGGGTCTTTTTTTCAAGAAGCCACAGCGTGGATAAGCTCCCTTGGAAAGCCTTATCTTTTGGGGGTTATTGTTGTTTCAGTTGGCGCCGCATTGGGTGGATATTGCCTAACCCATGTTTTTTGGAATACGGGTTTATTATTTAAAAAGAAACTATTAAAAGCAAAGCGCCCTACGAGACCGTTAAAACCATCAAACAGGAAAAAACATGAAGAAGAAATTAGTTAACTTTGTAACGCTGGCGCTTATTGCAGCAGGGTTAAATCTAACCAATGCAACTGAACCTAAAGATGTCGAAGAAAAACGGGATGTCCGGCCTGCTTTCATCGCCAAGAAAGACAACAAAGTTATCAAGACCATAGGAGACTGTGACATTCAGAATCCCCCCTGCTCTACCTTTAAGGTTGCCCTGGCCCTTATGGGGTTCGATGCCGGAATCCTCATCGATAAAGACACTCCCAAATGGTCTTTCAAGCAGGAATATGAAAAGAATTTCCAAAATTGGTACAAACCCGAAATGGGAGTGCAATACGGTTGGCACGGAGAACATACACCGGCAACATATATGCAAAACTCCGTTGTATGGTTTTCCCACCAAATTACACAACGCCTTGGAAAAGAGAAATTCCAGGCTTATATCAACAAACTTGATTATGGAAACAGGGATGTTTCAGGCACACCCGGTCAAGACGATGGATTGTTGAATAGTTGGCTGGAAACATCCCTTAAAATCTCACCCCGGGAGCAGGTGGAATTTCTTGAAAAAATGCTCAACCACACTCTTGATCTTTCTAAAGATGCGCAAGATAAAACAATAGAAATTATGGTGAAAAAGGATAAAGATGGCCAACCAGTCGAATGGGATGGTTGGAAAGTATATGGAAAAACCGGCGGTGGGAAAGGGCGTAACAGATGGTTTATCGGGTGGGTTGAAAAGGGCAAAGAGAAAATTGTTTTTGCCCAATACATTGGGTTGGAAAAAGACACCCCCGAACTGAGAGCGAGCGCACCGATGGCCATAGATGCAGCAAAAGAAAATATAATGTCGTTAATCAAATAAACCGGGAACGCACTATCGAGTTTCATAACCATGTCAAAAAATAAAACAAAGGCACAAAAACTCCTCTCGAACAGATTCCATATATTATATACCAGTTCGCAATCAAGAGACATACTATAATTGCTGTTGGTGTTGAAGGTGGCATGCTCTGTTATATTAGCAC
>CAZXMD010000224.1:0-2451 GCA_964641635.1 uncultured Candidatus Finniella sp.
GGCGCATTTTACCACATTACCCGGATAAACTCTTCAGCTTTTGCAGAGGTTTCTGTTACCAAGAAATCAAAAATAAATCTCGAAGGAGTTGTTGATGAAAGGCAGAAAAATCGTTGGCCTCCTGGCTTGTGATCCAAGAGGCGTTATTGGAAACAAAGGAGCACTACCCTGGTTTTACCCTGAGGAACTCAATCATTTTCGACAGGCAACTTTTGGGCAAGTTATGGTTATGGGCAATAAAACATTCAAGTCAATACCATTGAATACTTTAAAAGACCGCTTCAATATTGTTTTTTCAAAACATTCTAGAAAAGAACTTGGACATGGCAATAACGTTACCTTTGTTTCATCGCTGAATGATTTTTTGTCTTTAGACAATGTACCCACAAACAAAGAGATTTTCATGATTGGCGGCGCGGAAATAGCACGACTATTTTTAACCGCAGACCTTTTAAGCGAATTTTTGTTGACAAAGATCCATGATATTTATGAAGGTGACACAATTTTTCCATTGAAATTGCTGCAGGATTGGCCCAGTACGGTCATTAGGCGAGATAAGGACTTTACAATATATAAATACGTCAAGAAGGTCTCATAATATGAAAATTTTCCCTATAAAAACACACCCCATTCTCGCTGGGGAGTCGCTCAACGCCATTCTAGATCAGCACCTTATCTCTTTGACGGAGGGAACGATCGTTGCGATTACGTCAAAGATTATCAGCCTTTGTCAGGGGCGTGTTGCGCCAAAGGACTCCGTAATCAATAAGTTTGAACTTGTCAGAAAAGAGGCTGATGCGTATTTAAAAGAACAGGATAGCCTTTATGGCACCCATCTTACGATCAAACATAATATTCTCATTCCATCAGCGGGAGTTGATGAATCAAATGGGGATGGGGACTACATCCTTTATCCCCATAACAGTCAACAAACAGCAGCAGAGGTTTGGCGGCATTTGCGCCAGAAGCATCACTTAAACCATCTTGGGGTTATCATAACAGACAGCCATACAACGCCCTTGCGTAAAGGAGTTACAGGAATTACGCTTGGGTGGTGTGGTTTTGAACCCTTATACAGCTATGTCGGCAAGCCTGATATTTTTGACCATCCCCTTCGCGTGACACAAATAAATATAATCGATGCTTTGGCAACCTCAGCTGTATTCATTATGGGAGAAGGAGCGGAACAGACACCGATCGCCCTTATCGAAAATGCCCCTAAAATCCGGTTTTTATCCCGCCCTCCCACATCAGAGGAGGAGCAGATGGTCCACATTCCCCTGGAAGAAGACATCTATGCGCCCCTTCTAAAGAGCGTAGACTGGGTTTGGAATAAAACCCGTTAGAGTTTTTTCTTAGGCTTCTCTTCGTCTTCTCCGCCTTTACCAGAGAAAAGGTACTTACCAATCAAAGCCTCAAAACTAACGGACGATTGGGTGTAGGTAATTTTATCGCCAGGAGCGAGAGTTTTCTCATCACCTCCCGGAACAAGCGCAATGTATTTGCCCCCCATTAAGCTTTCACTCACAATTTCAGCAACCGTATCAGCAGGAAGGGCTAGCCCTTCACGAACAGTAAAAACAACACTGGCTAAAAAAGTTTTTGGATCAATATTAATACTGACAATATTACCGACTTTAACACCACTGATGCGGGCATCATTTCCAACCAAAAGCCCATCAATACGGTCAAATTTGGCAACGAGGGGATAGCCGGAATAAACGCCCCCCTTACTCGAGGTGTAGGCGAACACTAAAAAATAGGAAGCAATAACCAGAACAATAGCTCCCATCACGGCTTCAATCATATTTGTTCGCATCTTATAGTCCTCTTGCCGAATTATTCTAGGTGGCTGCGCAGCATCCAGGCTGCTTTGGAATGAGTGCTCATCCTATCAATTATCATGTCAGCTGTCACCCCATCATTGTTGGATTCTGCTACATCTAAAACTTCTTTTAGACGACGAACCATCAGCTCATTGTCCAATACCAGCTGCCTGAGCATATCTGAAGCATCATATATGTGGTGAGTCTCTTCTTTTATAGCAGAAAGACCGGCAAATTCTGAAAAAGAACTCGGCGCCCAATACCCAAGAATTCGAATTCTCTCAGCAATCGTATCTCCACCTTCAATAAGGTCTTCATAGAGTTCTTTGAAAAAATTATGGAGAGAGTGAAAATTTGGTCCCGTTACATTCCAGTGAAAACTATGGGTTTTTGTATAAAGAATAAAGGTATCCGCTAAGACGCACCCTAATGCGTCCGTGATGACTTTGCGGTCTTTCTTTGGCAATCCAATGTCCATAATCATCCCCAGAGACCCTTCCATTTCTGATCTTTTAAAGAGTTTTCTTATTTAACATACAAAATGAGTAATTAACAAGGGGTTAAGGAGGGATAAGCTTACCACCCGACATAATTTAAAAATTAGCTAAAATGTGTTATTCCTCTT
>CAZXMD010000225.1:0-2441 GCA_964641635.1 uncultured Candidatus Finniella sp.
ATTTTTCCTCTATCCTTTTATATATGCTTATACTTCCTATAGGGCATTGCCTTTGATCCTTGTTTTATAGTAAACCTGATCAAAGGTCTATTATTGTTTTTTAGTCGCTTGAATAATATATAAGTTGTCCACTGTTCAGATGCTAGAAAATAGATGCTTGAAAAGGAAACTTTTTTTATATGAGTCTTGTTACACGCCATATCCTTAAGCATCTTTTAACAAGCCTTGTATTCCTTGCTACTGTTCTGACTACGGGCGTCTGGCTCACACAGTCTTTACGATTTATAGAAATTATCGTCAACCAGAATGTCTCAATAGGGGGTTATTTTTCTCTTGTCGGTTTCCTGATTCCTGACTTAATCGCGATTGTTCTACCGGTTTGTATCCTCATCAGCGTCCTATTTACCTACAACAAGCTGATCGCAGATCATGAACTGAGTATTTTTCGCTCCTGTGGGTTGAGTAACTGGCGTCTTGCTCGGCCTGCCCTTATTCTTGCTTTCTTTATGGCTTGTCTGGTTGCTTTTATCAATATTTATATTGTTCCCATATCTTTTCGCCACCTTCGTGATATGGAGTATGAGCTTCGTAATGAATTTTCTTCCAGCTTTGTTCAGGATGGTATGTTTAATACATTACGCGGCGTCACGGTCTACGCTCGAACCCGGGCTATTAATGGTGACTTAAATGGCGTCTTCATCCATAGCATAGGACAAGGCCTTACACCTACTCAACCAAAGCGCAACCCCTTTACCATCGTTGCACAACATGGAACAATTATTGAAAAAGAAGGCAAAAAATCCCTCCTGATGCTCCTTAATGGAACACGCCAAGAAAAGGATGAGAAAACCGGGAAGGTAAGCTTCTTCCATTTTAAAACGCTAACCTATGATTTAGAGCACCTAGCAGCCAATATCCAGGAACGAATCATTAAACCTTATGAACGGTCCCTGTCCGAGCTTCTCAATCCACCAGATGCGGACAATCTCCCCCTAACAACAAAGGCACAGCTTCACTCTGAAGGACATCAACGGCTCCTGCCGCCCCTCTTGGTCATGCTTTTCACCCTAATTGGATTAAGCGCCCTTCTCCCTCAAGAATTAAATCGTCGAGGCCGTCAAAAACGTATTGCTACGGCTATTGGCGTGGCTACAGGCATTCACATAGGACTGATTTTACTTATCAACATCAGCGGTCGCTGGAATTTAACCATTCCCCTGGCGTATTTGGCAATTCTGCTCATTGGTTTGACTGCGCTGGTTATCCTGGAAAATCAGAATATTCGCGCCTGGTGGCGTCAACGTTTCCTTGAGAGAAGTGGGGGGAATGTTTACTCATGACCTACATTTTCTCCACCCTCAACTTTTATTTTTGCCGTGTTTTTCTGACGTGGTTAGGAACATGCGCAATTGTCATTGCAACGGTCATTTCCTTATTTGAGGGGACAGAGCTTGTTCGACGATCTATGGGAAAGAGCAACATTGACCTCTCTATTATTTTTGAAATGATCATTCTAAAACTTCCTAATCACTTTCAAATGCTGCTCCCGTTTATTATCCTCTCAGCAATGATGGCCTCTTTCTACCGATTAAATCACACCCAGGAAATTGTTGCGGCACGCAGCTCCGGTTTATCGATTTGGCAACTTCTGAAAGGTTTAATGGCTTTTGTCTTGTGCATTGGTTTACTGCAACTTATTATCCTAAATCCGTTAAGCGCCGCCATGAGCAAGCGCCTTGGAAATCTTGAGGCGCTTTACTTTTCCAGCACAAGTAACCGTATCGCTATTTCTGAAACAGGATTATGGTTCAGAGAGATCACACCCGAACGACAAAGCATTATTCATACCGCTCACGTACAGCCTGATTCAAAAATATTCTCGAACGTTACTTTTCATAATTTTGATTCCACAGGAAACTATGAAACACGTATTGATGCTACATCAGCTCTCCTCCAAAAAGGCCACTGGGAATTAAGAAATGCCATAATTTGGCAAGATCAGGAAGGTGCATTCAAATCGTATCCTGTCATGAAAATTTCAACGCCCCTAACCATTGAAAAAATTCAGGATAGCAATACAGCTCCTGAAACAATCTCCTTTTGGTCCTTACCAAAATTTATTGACATTTTAGATAAATCTGGCCTATCAAGCTTGAGCTATCGACTTTATTGGCATGGCCAAATTGCAAAATTAGGAATGATGATGGCGATGATCTTACTCGCTGCCGCCTTTGGGATCCGACCTGTTCGTCAAGGAGGAACCGCTTTATATATTTCTTTGGGAATTGGAAGCGGATTCGCTTTGTATTTTCTGAACGATGTTGTCTATGCCCTTGGATTGGGGGGTCAAATTCCAATTCTTTTAGCTGCATGGGCCCCTACGCTTATCATGGCTTTCTTAAGCCTTTCTCTCCTCCTACACCTGTAAGATGGTTAAATCA
>CAZXMD010000226.1:0-2402 GCA_964641635.1 uncultured Candidatus Finniella sp.
TATCCCCTTGTTGCCCTTCAACGGTTGGGATACCTCTTTGAGATCCTAAACGAAGGTCATTTAAGAAATAGAGTAGAGAAATATGTCAGGACAAAGAAACCGCAGGTCTATTCCTCTTTAACCCCGGGTAAAATGAGCACTTCTTTTGAAAAGAGTCCAACCTGGCATTTGATTATCAATGAACGTGTAGAACCGGATTTATGATTAACAAAAGATACATAACGCAATGGCTTGAGAAAGCTCCTTGGCCAAAGTTGGCGCAAGTAGAGCAAGACCTCATCATATCGAGAGCACTTATCGAGCTCTTTGGAAATTCAAAACTTAAAAATAAGCTCGTCTTCAGGGGAGGAACGGCTCTTAATAAACTCTTTTTCAATCAGCGACTGCGCTATTCTGAAGACATTGATCTGGTTCAGTATGAATCCGGCCCGATCGGAGATCTGATGAAAGAGATACGTCTCACCCTTGATCCGTGGCTCGGAACTCCTAAATACAAACAAAGCCACGGCCGTGTCACTTTTTACTACAGATTTGAAACGGAACATGAACCCGTCCGAACGATGAAGCTTAAAGTAGAGATCAACACAAGAGAACACGGTAGTATTCTTGAAGTGCAAGAGATCCCGTTTCAGATAGAAAACGGGTGGTTCTCCGGCATAGCTCAAATAAAGGTTTATGCCTTAGAGGAGCTGATCGGAACAAAGCTTAGAGCCCTTTATCAAAGAAGCAAGGGAAGAGATCTCTTTGATCTTTACCAGGTGTTGAAGGAACACCCTCATTTGGAAACTCAAAAGACCATTCATTGTTTTCAGAAGTATTTAGAAAATGACGGTCTTTCCATCTCTCGCGCAGAGTTTGAAGAAAACATGGCAGATAAGTTGAAAAAGCTATCCTTCAGTAGCGATATTCTTCCTCTTTTGCCGGCAACGATCAGTTATCATCAAAACGAAGCTTACAAGCATGTCCATGAAAAATTAATTTCCCAAATTCCGGGAGATGCTTGGAATGGATAGTCTTTAAAAGTGTAAGAAAAACGACCATTTTTCTTACAACCCAAAAATCGCCCTCACATCCCCTCAAAATCTGTCAGAAAACCCGTTCCGTTTTTCTATGTAAAATTTCACCTTTTTTTTAGTTTTCTTACGCCTGAGTATCAATCCTAGATATTGTCCTTGATTTTTTATTCGCGGATAAAATCCGTCTTTATGAACCCTTTGATATCATTTCCGCTTTCGAGAAAATATGAACCATTTAGCTCATGAAATGATCTATCAGTATAATTTCCACCAATAATGTTCTTCTGGATCAGAACACCCCATATTAAAAGAAGCTCCTCATCTTTCATAAATTTCATGAGAATATCTTTGCGTACAATTAGAGATGCCCTCTTGCTTCCAGAAATTAAATTAATATTTGCAGCAGCTAATTGTCCTTTTGAATCATGGAACTTCCCAGAATATGAATAAGTAAGATTCATCTTATCTAATAAAAGTGTTGTCAGAATCCTAACTCCCCCTGATTCGTAAGGACTTTCATCAAGAGATGTAAATCCAACAGGGTAAGAAGTTAATATAATTCGTGCAGGTATTTCTTGGTTGTTAAAGCCTCTATTTATCAAATCACAGGATGTTCTTTCATAATAATTGAATGCAGGTGACCAATAAGGCTCTCCCAGAAAACACTGATCAAATCTAAGCGGGACAGGGATCCATTTCCCATCATTTTTTTTCACCCAACCTCTTATTTCTTCATATTTAGACTTCGGAACAAAGCAACTTGACACTTCGCACATCATGTATTTCGTGGGTCTTTCGTACGGTTCCCACTCAGGGGGGAAACTCTCCTGCCATTCAAGAATAGAATTAAGATTAAGCCATTCATGTCCGTTATCATCCCGAAGCTTGAGGAAGATGTTAGGGTTAGGTATATCGTTCGTGGAGCTCATCCAATTTTTGATTTCCCACTGGTCGTAGGTTTTTATATTTTTACTACAGTTAGAAAAAAGTGGAATTGGACCTTTCTCATATATTTCACTTTGAGAAACAATGGAAGGGTCTATATCCCTTAACCCTAATTGCCAAGGACCGTCATAAGGGCTAAATTCTTCAGATCGATCAATTAGATAAGAATCTGAAAAGATCCCTAATAATTCATATAGAGCAATACGCTGATACTTTTTACTAATTCTCTCAACATGGGTATCAGGAAGTGGACCATTCCTTTCCCTATGAATTTCCATATCAATATTATTGAGAAGCTCTGGGTTCCACCCCAACTCAAAAACTCGGTGTAAAACCCACTTGCGTGCTTCTACTGTATATTTTGGATCGTATTGATTTTCTTGGCGCTCATTTCTATTTTCTAACTCAGCTCTTGAAAAAAATCGAATAGCTGGATCGATT
>CAZXMD010000227.1:0-2395 GCA_964641635.1 uncultured Candidatus Finniella sp.
CTCTGGCAAGCTTAGCCTTTTCCTGCCACGTAAGAGGCTTGTCATGTCCGCCAGCTGCTTTGTTCGCTTCCTGAACTTTGTGAAGTTCTTCAGCCTTTTTCTGTTTGTTCAGAGCGATCTGTTCCTGCAGGGTTCGTGGTTTATGAGCGGGTTTGCTCTCTGTGGCTGGATGATGCGGCGCCTTAGCATGCGCAGTATGCGCGTGGGCCGGGTGTGTGGTGGCCCCTTCCGTCTTTGGCGTTTCCCCTACTTTCTTCTCAGCTACCGGGGGTGTTTCTCCTCCCGTTCTTTTGCCGATGGCTGCTTTCATTTCGGCCATCCGGGCTTCTCTTGCCGCATCAGCTGCCTTTTGAGCTTCGGATACTTGAGGCCCCCTTTTTTCCCATCCATCGGCAACCCCTGCAAGGGTTGTGTGTGAGCCACTCATCAATAAAGAGATAACAACAGTGTTTAATAGAAAAGATGTTTTTTGTGATAGCATGGGGGCCTCCTAGTGTTTGCTTAACAATACGATACTTCAATTGTTAAGGTAGCATTAATTAGTTAATATTCCGTTAGTTCTTATATAATTTTATGTTCCACATTGTGGCTCCCTTGAAACTTTTCCTAAAGACATCCCTTGCGAGGTTTGATATAGTTTTTCGCGGGAGACCGGTCTTAGACGTATTCCTCGCCAACCTGGTCAGATCCGGAAGGAAGCAGCCATAACGAGTTCTTTTGCGGGTTAGGGCTTGGTCTCCCACCTTTTGATTAAGCCTTGATTCCACTTTTGAAAGATTGATGGCCACAACCGATGATCCAAGCTCCATTGACCCAGACGGCTTCCAAGACAGCCTCAAACATTCCCTACCGCGTGTTGGCGCGCCAGTACCGCCCCCAGAAACTATCGGAGCTGGTTGGCCAGGATATTCTGGTAAAGACCCTTGCGCAAGGTATCGAGCGCAACCGCTTGCCCCATGCGTTCCTGTTGCATGGCATACGGGGCGTTGGAAAGACAACGACGGCGCGCATCTTGGCTAAGGCTCTGAATTGCCTGGGAGAAAACGGGCAAGGAGGGCCAACGCCCGATCCGTGCGGGGTTTGCGATTCCTGTAAAGCCATCTCAGAAGACCGACACATGGATGTTCTTGAAATGGATGCTGCCAGCCGCACAGGCGTGGATGATGTGCGGGAAGTGATTGAAGCTGCCCGATATAAGGCGGTGAGTGGGCGTTATAAGATTTACATCATTGACGAAGTCCATATGCTGTCAAAAAGTGCGTTTAACGCCCTTTTAAAAACGTTGGAAGAACCGCCGCCCCATGTGAAGTTTATTTTTGCAACGACTGAAATTCGAAAGGTGCCCGAAACAGTTTTGTCACGGTGCATGCGGTTTGATTTGAAGCGGATTGACCCTAAAGCGCTCTTCGACCATTTCAATAGCATCATGGCAAAGGAAGGCCTGACGATTGAGGAAGAAGCGTTGTCCCTTATTGTGCGGGCGGCCGATGGGTCTGCGCGGGATGGATTATCATTGCTCGATCAGGCCATTGCCTTATCCGAAGGGCCCGTCACAACCCCAACGATCCGCGATATGCTAGGGTTAATTGATCGGGGCGTAGTATTTTCCTTGCTCAATGCCCTTTTGCAAGGACAGGTTGGGGAGGCTTTGGCTCAAGTTCGGGGCCTTTATGCCCGTGGGGGAGACCCTGTCGTCTTGATGGAAGACCTTCTGGACCTTGTGTATTGGTTGACCTGCCTAAAAACTGCGCCTCAACTTCAGCAGGATGTGACATGGCCGGAAAGCGACCGCCGTCAAGGAGCTGAGATAATCAAACCTCTTACGTTGCCAGCTTTAATGCGAGTTTGGCAGGTTTTGCATAAAGGGTATGAGGAAGTCTCGCGGTCTCCCTTGCCCTCCCAGGCGGCTGAAATGGTTCTGGTACGGGTAGGATATTTAAGTGACTTGCCTCAAGCGGATGATCTTTTGGCGGCTCTTCAAGGAGCGCCCCGTTTGTCGCCAGTGCGTTCTCCTGTAGTTGCCGAAGATTCTAAGAGCCTCTCACCTACCTCTCCTGCAAGAGAAGACGTCATCAATACAAGCCCACACCTTACCTCTCCCCTTGTGGGAGAGGTCGACTCTGAACGCAAAGAAGAGGCGGGTGGGGGCTTGAAAGAAACGTCAGTTGAACGAGCAACCGCCGAAACAACGATGCCGACCACCTTTCCGGCGCTCTTGGAAATGTTGCAGGGAGCAAAAGAAGCTATTTTGTACAGCACTGTTCTTCAGGATATCCACCTTGTTTCTTATGCGCCCGGATCAATGACGGTTCGCCTGGCTGATATGGCGGCAAAGACACTGCCAACCCAGTTGCGCCAAGTTCTGGAGAAAATGACAGGTCAACCCTGGATAATC
>CAZXMD010000228.1:0-2364 GCA_964641635.1 uncultured Candidatus Finniella sp.
CTCTCATGCCATGAAAAACAAGCTTCTTAGCATTTTAAACTGTCAAACTCGGGAGAGACAGATTCGATTTTGGACCGTTTTAAGGAAAAGACGGGATATATTCATGTCGTGCCGCTCCCTGATAATATGCCGCTTGTCTATGCAGCATGTGATTGTGTTGTGGTGCCATCCTTACGTCCAGAGGGATTTGGTTTAGTCACAATTGAAGCGATGAGCATGGAAAAACCAGTGATTACAACCGCCCATGGGGCAAGCGTTTCCATGGTTGTCCCGTCTGAGACAGGTTGGCTTGTGCCGCCTCATGATAATGAAAAATTGTATGATGCTTTACAAGAAGTGTCTCGTCTTTCCCCTGAAGCGCGACAGAAAATGGGTAGAAAAGGCCGTGAACGTGTTGAAGCGTTCTTTTCCTTGGACAAAACGATCAAAGAAACAGCCGATTTATACGCGTTTTTAGCGAATACCACGCATAATCAAAATAAGAAAGGGTGACGAATGAATGTGACCATGGGGAAACAGTTTTTCCCGAGTTTGACAGTTTGAAACGCGCAAAGTATTGATTTTCCAGGATAAAGCGTTTTTTTATGGTGTTAAGGTTTCACTACATTTTGTGTATGGATTGATTTTGAGGTGGCTTGATATTAAGTGCTGATAGAAGAGATCGTTGATGTTCGGAAAGGGGGGCGTTGGAAATAACGGTAGTACCACCGATCTGTATCACAGATCTTTCTAGCCCCCGCATGGCTTCCCTAATAGAAGTCTGTGTCAAAGGTGTCAATTGCTCATCCAACCTCAATTTGAGATCGTACTCAAGGACAAGTGCAATAAAATTTAACATCACATGCCCCTCAATCCGCTTGGGTGTCCAGTGAAACATCGGCCTTACTTCAAAAAAATGTTTCATTGTTCGAAATGATGCCTCTATGCTCCATAAGGTCCGATAGGCTTCTACCACCTCAATGGGTGTTAAATCTTGTTTACTGTAACTCAATGTGTAATAGCCATCAAACCTTGCATCTTGCTGAATTTTAGTCTCATGCAACGTTGCTTCACACGCCTCTTTTTGTACGATATATTTCTTTGCCCCCCGCTTATCCTTATAAGAACCAGCAGACAACATGTCCTTGGCGCGCATCACAAGGCGTTCCCGATCGGCTTGATCTTTTCTTGCGCGCTTAGAGGAATAAAGACATAATAATTGATCTTCTAGGGTGTGGGTACCATCGTTTTGACGTGAAGAGCGCGTATCAGGCAATAATTTGTATTTCAAGATATTGCCGTCATCATAAAGTGTCTCATAGCCTTCCCCATCTAAGACAGTATTCTTTTTTTTCACACTGAAGCTACCCAAGCGGCTGGCAATGATGTAGTCAAAACCATGCCCCCTTATTTCTTGAAGATTATTAAAAGCGCTTAGCCCCCTATCAGCAACGATGACAACGTTGTTGATAGCATATTTTTTCTTTAATTTTTGCAAGCATGGCAAAAGCGTATGACCTTCATAGCTATTGCCGGGGAACAATTCGTATCCGATGGGGCGGCCGTCTCGATTGATGAGCAAGCTCATCATGACTTGCACTTCACCAAATTTACAATCCTTGCTGTAGCCAAAATCTCTTAAAGCATCTTGTTTTTTGGATTCAAAGTAAAGGGTTGTCACATCAAAAAAAACGACATCGATTTTGCCTTTTGATAGGCGTTTTTGTACGTTAAATAAATGGGATGATAGGGGTTCTTGATAGCGATGAAGTTCATCGAGTGTACGATAAAGATGTTGCAGGCTAAGGATATTGAAACCAGTATGTTGGTCTTTTTTTTCAAAAGCTTTTAATTTGCTACTGGGGCTGATAAAACGATCTGCGACTAAAAATTTGAGGGAGGCAACAAAATCGTAGGTTAGCTTACGATTTTCTAAAAGCTGTGTTATGACATCATCCAGCTTAAACCTTGCAAACAAGGCATTGATAATTTCCGCTGTGCCCCAATTTTCTCGTTTAATTTCCTGGACGTCTTCCGCCGAGAAGAGTTCTTTTCCTTCTCTACTTTGAACCAAATTATGCCCCAGGCGGTATAGTTTTTCTTTTTGTTTTTCATTTTGAAATGCACCAAGGTTTTGGACCATTCTCTGTTTTGGTTTGCCAGATTGGTCACGATAAGCTTCCACAATCGCGACATAGTGTTTTGTTTTTCCTTTAATTGTACGTATAAACATTCAAAAACCACAGTTCATTACCTATAATTTTATTATAAAATAATTTAAATAATAGTCAACTGCAAAATAATAGTTCATTACAAAAAACGTCAAAAAACGCTCTCATGCCATGAAAAACAAGCTTCTTAGCATTTTAAACTGTCAAACTCGGG
>CAZXMD010000229.1:0-2298 GCA_964641635.1 uncultured Candidatus Finniella sp.
CTCTTTAGTTTTAGCAACTTCGTCAGTAGCTACGATTTGTAGAGATAAGCTGATAAAAGCAAAAAAGTAGAACCTAAAAATTTTTTTCAGTTTATCGTACATGGTATAGCCCCTTCTCTCCGTTAAAGATCACACCTAACGTGTACTGTTGCCCTCTTGATAGGGCAGAAGTGCAAGCAAGTACGAGAAAGTAACTATACGCCCTTAAACCATAAGTTCAAGCTACCGCGTGTATAGGGCGGCAATTTGCCCTTCCTTATTAAAAATACATCCCAAGAATGCGCCTTCGCACCATATTTCCTTTGGGAACTGCTCATAAATGGATCAGCAAACTTGTCTTTCAGGCTTTAGATGAATAAAAGGAGAAGAATTATTCTGAATAGGACTAACCTGAAACTTAAGCCTTGTTACAGGCAAATTGCCTGCTAACTTAAGATAAGCTTCTAAATCATTTAAGCTCATGATATCGGTGGCACTCACCACAGGTCTCAAACGTTTTTGCTCATTCAAAGACACTCCATCTCGCATTTGATGAGCGCCGTAAGATATTCCTTCAACTGATTCCAGAATTTCTTGTTCGCCTAACATCTGAGACATATATTTAGCCGTTTCAGGATCAGAATTCCTAAAAATAACCTTTGTGTTGAACAAACTTGTCAGGGACTTGGTTTCAGCATGGCCATAGAGTTCTTGAAGTTGAGGGATATTCTGGACACCGGCGACTATACAACCACCATATTTGCGAATTTCTGCTAAGGCTTTTGGAATTGCTTCTTGTTTGTTTAAGGAAATTAACTCATCAATCATGAACCACATTCTCTTGTTAGGGCTTGGCTGTGTGCTCATCAAACTATTAATTGCGACAGTCATTAAACCTGTAATCAGAGGGCGTAGGGTCTCTCGTTGATCTGGTGTCGATGTGATAAAGAGCCAGCTATCATCTTGCTCATTCTCAATCCCATTTCTAACCCATTCGCGTACACAAAAGGCTGGCTTATCTTTAGGAAGATACCGCAGCGCCTTAAGGTAAGGAGCCATATGAGAGCGAATGGACATGGCTGTTTTTTCGCCCGAAGGGTCTAATAGGCTTGCTGCAGGCGTTTCTTGCAAGTTCTGACAAAGGTCGCTCAGGGAAGAGTTGAGAAGTAAATTTAAAAGGTCATCAACGTTTGTCATCTTTTCCTTTTTAAGGTAAATCAGGCTTTCCGCAAATACGGTACGCGCAGACTCTGCCCAAAACCGATCATTTCCTGTTTGAGGGATAAATCCTTGGGCAATTTCATCATAGTGGTAAGGAGATTGACATTCGACCCAAGGATTCCATCCAACGGAGCGATCATCAAATGGATTGATTAAAATGTCTTTTCCTTTTCGATAAAACCGACTAACGAGTTCACCCGTCGTGTCTACTACAATCGCTTGTTGCTTTTGCTCTCTTACTTGCGGGAATAACTGAATAAAGCAATTGCTTTTCCCTGTCCCCGTTGTTCCGCAAAACATGAGATGCTGAGTCTCCGAATTGAGCCGTAAGCTTACGTTACCTAGTTTAAAAGAAGAAGCTACTTTTTGCCTTTTTAGTAATTTTTGTAAAACAATTGAGCTGACGATTTCAGCTCCCGATAAAATTTCCTTAGCTCGCTTAGCTTTTCCTCGCCATGCCCAACCTCCGCAAACAAGCAGGAAGAATGCCACCATGACCCATAAAGATAGCCAAACATTTTTGAGGAGCTGTTTGTTGATATCTTGAATCAGCCATTTATGCCAAGGATGGTTAACTATATTGATAGAGTATACCGATTCTTTACGCCCATCTTGAAAGGTATAGAGCTGAGTCATTATCCTCTTTTGTTCATCCCTAATCATTGGGAGGTTCGTTTTAATATCTGCCCAATAATAAGATGCCGCTGCAGAGCGTTCAAAAGGGGTGTAATCATACCAACTTTTTGTTGCAAAAACAAGAATTCCTACGATGAGTGTGGCCAAAAGAGTCACTCCTAAAACTTGACGAATCATATGAAGGTTATGGAGAGTAACTTGGCCACCTTGGGTAAGATTTTTGGTAAAACTCATATGGTCAACTCCTTGAATAATTTATAGGCGGGAAGCTGCTAAATGTTCTTATTTTGAATCATCTAAAATATCAGGCTTGTTGGAATTCGCTTCGTATACTTTGCTGCGTTCAAAGGTTTCCACGTCTTCGATTTGATAGCGAACCAGCTTACCGAGTTTGCAATATTTAGGCCCATGCCCATTCCATCGCCATTGGCTCAAGGTTTTGGTTGCTAAGTTCCACCGAAT
>CAZXMD010000230.1:0-2268 GCA_964641635.1 uncultured Candidatus Finniella sp.
TGGAAGAAGTTTTAAGGAATGCCCATAGAATTTGTCAAATTTTTAAATTGCCCATACCTGGATTGCCTATGAGCAAGAAAGAAATTTTAGAAAAAAACAATAAAATACAATTTATTAGGCCACTTTCCCTACGAAGGTGGGAATCCCCGTCGCCGTGCATATAGCGAATTCTACATAACATGATTATATTGCTCATCGTGTCATTGCCGTGAAGGCGGAAACCCAGAAAAACCTTAAAATCAAGATTATCTTATTTTTTCAATTTATTAATGGATCCCCCCTTCGCGGGGATGACAGGTAAGTGTAGACATAATTCACCCAGAAGTGTGATCAATTTATGTAAATTTCGTTATGTATAATGCTAAAGAATTTTTTTGGTTCCTTAAAAATTTTTATATGAAATATGTCCAATTTTTCCATATAGTCTCTCGCTTTTTGGGACGTGTCCATAAACTATTATTCACAGAGCCTATTCTAACGCTGTGGTAAAAATAAAAGAATATGAATTTTAAGAATTGAGGCTTACCTCAGCACCTCATATAACTCCGGAACTAAGACTTGTGCATCTCCTTGCAGGAAATAATCTTGCGTTCCAAGGTAATTTGGCGACCGGAGGTTAATTGCAGCAATCTTACCATTGGGGTTGTGCTTCTTATACCATCCAAGAAAGCCGCTTTCGTCACTTTGAAGACCAACTGTGATAACCATATCTATGGCCTTCAGGTCATCCTCACTAACAGTCGATTTTAGCCAGTTTGGCGTACTATGGGTGAGAGGGTCGATACCCGAACGTTGGTGAAGAAAATCGAGGTTTTCTGTCAGCAAGCCCCAATTCTTAAGGGTGACAAGATCCCGCAAAGCCATATGGGCCGCTGTTGGCTTTCCGTAATAACAGGCTTGATAAAACTTGTCCATAACTGCGGCATAAGACGCCGGATGGGCAAGAATATTTTGTATCAAAGCCAGAACCGCCCTTTCTTCTTTCAGTGGCAACCCTAACGACTTCATGAGATCCGGCATTGTTGGAACAACCTCAGCTGAAATACCCGCACCTGTATAGAAAACAACCTTCTGGTCCTGAATTTTATGAGTCAGGCCTGTAACGGTAATGGGCTGAGGGTATCGGCTCTCTTCCTCTACAAGGAGAGGCTCGGCAAGCATGCCCATGGCCTCTTGCAAAGTCGGTGGAATTTTGGGCTTTGTTTCCAGTATTTGTGGGGAAGAACCGTGGGTATACGTCCATATATCAAGGTTGCCCTCCCTTGCCTTTGCAAACTGGCTTTGTTCACTCTGCGTAAGGTTATTTGGTAAATTCTTTATAAATTGAAGCTTTAAGAAGGTCTTCCCATTCTTATGGTCAAAACCAAGCAGCCATGAGTCACCTGTTATCTTGCTGGTGCTCCTCCAAGTCATTGGCATCGATAGGGAGACAATTTTTTCATCAAGAGCTTCAGAGTCAATAGCTGGAGGACTTTTCAGCAAGAACCCGTCTTCTGCACTTAAGGTAACTTGATATAGGGATAAGCCTGTAAAAAGGCAGATTAGAAAGCATTTTAGGTGCATATTAAGCTATTCCTTTGATATATTTTGTTTCCAAATCATTCAAATACTACGTTCTACCTACGAAATGGGTAGAGAAATGAATAAATCATAAATTTTTTAAAGAGAAGTTACAAAGGAAGATTATTGAAAAGAAAGACATTTAAGAGGATAGATATTTTGTAAGCTTGGCAGCGCCCTACTTTCCCACGCCTTAAGACGGAGTATCATTGGCGCAGCATGTTTTCACGGTCGAGTTCGGGATGGGATCGAGTGTTTACCATGCGCTATAACCACCAAGCCAACAAAAGACCTATGCTCTCATGAGGTTTCCTTGGAGGAACCTCACCATTTTAACAATCGAATATAAAACTAAATGACTAAAAGAATCATCAGACTATGGGAATTATTTTAAATTCCAGGTATCTGACATCTGAGGCAAGAAAAAGCCAATCGAGCGATTAGTACTGGTTAGCTTCACGCATTACTGCGCTTCCACACCCAGCCTATCAACGTGGTGGTCTACCACGGCTCTACTTTGCGAGACCTTGTTTTGAGAAGAGTTTCCCGCTTAGATGCCTTCAGCGGTTATCTCGTCCGTACTGTAGCTACTCGGCGATGCAGCTGGCGCTACAACCGATACACCAGAGGTACGTTCACCCCGGTCCTCTCGTACTAGGGGCAAGTTCTCTCAAGCTTCCAACACCCACGGCAGATAGGGACCGAACT
>CAZXMD010000231.1:0-2200 GCA_964641635.1 uncultured Candidatus Finniella sp.
TGTTAGCTTTCTTTTGGCGCTGATTTATATGGTTCGTTTACGTCCCGCTGCTGTTCTGGGATTTGGGGGATACCCCTCTCTTCCGGCCGTTCTGGCCGGATATATCATGCGTCTTCCCACAGCGTTGCACGAACAGAATGCGATACTGGGGCGCGCGAACCGGTTGATGGTGCGCTTTGTCACGCGGCTGGGGCTTTCTTATAAAAATGTTAAATTTACGGAGTCCTTTCAGGAGAAAGTGATTCAAACGGGAAATCCTGTGCGCAAATCCATTACGGCAATCCGGGATATTCCTTATGAATCTCCTGAAACAGACGGCCCATTCCGCCTGTTAATTATTGGCGGTAGTCAGGGAGCGCGGGTTTTCTCATCGGTGGTTCCTAAAGCTTTGTGTGACTTTCCTGTTGATGTCCGTAAGCGCCTGGTTGTTCGTCAGCAGTGCCGCAAAGAGCTTTTGGACGTGACTGTCGCCGCCTATCGCGAGTCTGGAATTTCTGTGGATGTTCGTCCTTTTTTTGAGGATATGGATCAGCAGTTACGTGAGGCTCACCTTGTTATTGGACGCGCCGGCGCTTCAACCGTTGCAGAGTTAACCGTATCCGGGCGTCCCGCCCTTCTAGTGCCTTTTCCTTTTGCCATGGATAACCATCAACAAGCGAATGCTGAAAGCTTAGCAGATGCCGGGGCAGCCTGGCTTGTTCTGGAACGCGACTTTAGCCCCCTTAAATTGCAGGAGCTTATCCTCAAGGCCATGAAAGATGACGCTGTCCTTAAAGAAATGGCAAAAAAAATCCATCATTTAGGACAACCGGATGCGGCTGCAAAGCTTGCCCAAATGGTGGAAATGTTGCTATCATAGGTTGTGCCTTCTTGTGGAAAGAATTCACATTTTAAATGAGGTATTTTTTAAGTGGTCAAAATATTAGATCTTTATATTGATGAGTCCGGTTCTAGAATGCCGAATCGTGATCCGGATAAGAAACATAACCCAAAATGGTTTGGAATGGGAGGCATCCTTTTCAATGAGGAGGATAAAGTCCCTGTTGAACAACTACATGCTGATTTTTACTCACGCCAAAAGTTAAGAAAAGATATCTGTCTTCATTCTTATGATATTAGGCAAAAGAAGGAGAAATTCGCCTTTTTACAGGAGGATCGTGCATATGAAAAATTCATGGGAGATTTGTCAGATACATTAATTCAAATGCCTGTGATTGGCACTGGTTGCATAATTGACCAGGCAGGATACCATAACCGTTATCAGAATAAGTATAGAGAAGATATGTGGTGGTTGTGTAAAACAGCTTTTTCCATTTGCGTAGAACGAGCTGTAAAATATGCTTTGCTTAAAGATCGAAAGCTTAGAGTTAATGTTGAAAGGTCTGATCCTGCTACCGATAAAAAGGTTGAAACTTATTTCAATGACATAAAAAATGAGGGTATGCCATTTCATAGTGAAAATATGGGGAAATACAATCCATTGAAGATAAATGATTTCAAAGAAACCTTGTACGATTTTAAACTTAAGCAAAAGCAATCGATACCTATGCAGATTGCAGACTTGTTTCTTTATCCTATTTGTCGAGGGGGTTACGAAAGAAATTATTTGCCCCATAATCTTCTAGAACAGAAGCAGAAGTTGATCAATCAAAATGTAGATGATTCTAGAATTCAAGAGATGGGAATAAAATATAGCTGCTTTGAAAGCATAATAAAATAAAAGCCTGACTCTTACGTCAGGCTCATATCCGGCCGATCAACGACCTCGTAGGCTATGCCTATTAATTAATATAGTGCTTAATAGCCATAAAGTCAATAAAAAGGATCTAAAGCGAATACATTATGGGTAATTTTGGTTGTCAGCAAAGCTTACCCAAATGGTAGAAGGGGTGATTGATAATCCTCTTTTCTTCACTCATCGATATGGGCTATCTCATCATGGGCAATTTAAAAATTTGACAAATTCTATGGGCATTCCTTAAAACTTCTTCCATGCTGATCACTTGATCTATTGAGGTACCCGATAGATCAGGCGGTAGCAGCCCTATGCGCATAGGGTGTTTTTGGAAAAGTAATTGCTCAGCGACTTTTAAGATAATTCCTGGAAAGTCATATAGGACATCTCTAAAGATGCTGAGCCGTTACAAAAAAGCAGTTATCCCAATTGCTGTCCGTGTCAGTCTCGGCGACCCACTACGCC
>CAZXMD010000232.1:0-2197 GCA_964641635.1 uncultured Candidatus Finniella sp.
TAATTGTCTTTGTCTGCCCATGCTAAAATATGCTGCGCCACCTCCTCAGCATATACCATAGAATTTTCTTTTAAAACTTTAGAGACGCCTTGATCATCCAATTCCTTATGCCATGAATCAATAAAGAAGTTCATTTTATCTTCTGAGAAGATCAATTTTCTTCCAATAATCAGCATGGCCTGTAATGCCGCAATTTCATAGTTGACTTCCTGCTTTGCTTTAGGAATCGGCTCAAGTCCATGCAATTGGCCAGCAAGTGGTACGAACGAAGCCAACACTTCATATCCTGCTATGCTGGTGTAAGCATAAATTCGGCTCGCCACAGGAGGCGAAAAAATATCATGGACAATAACATCGGTCAGGTGACTCATGGCATCATGCATCGTTTGAGGACTAACATGATGAACTTTTTCTTGCTGATTGCAAGACCAAAAAAATCCGAGTGCAAGGGAGATAGCTAACTTAGCCTTTAAGCTATTTTTCATAATCATTATATCTGTTCAGATAAAATTCCTTTTTTTAAACTATTTTCTAATTGCTCTTTTAATTACTAACGATTTCCATTTTTTAGGTAAGTGCTGTTGTGTTTCCACAATACCGCTATCATTAATTTTTAATCCTCCAAAACCTGATAAGACGGTTTGCAAAAGTCCTCCAGCTCCAGTGGCAAAATAAGGATTTGAACCTCCTGCTGTCTCCGCTATCACATCAAAAGGAGGGACTTCATTGGGACGGTAACTATTAATAAATATGTCGTAAGCTTTGTCTGCTTCATCCATTTGAGCATACAAAGTAGCCAACACGCAGAAGCCCATAGCAGGACCAAGTGGTGACATTTTAGTCTCGTAATACTTTAGATCCTTTGAGACCTGCTTCTTGTCAGAAATTAGTTCAAGAGGATACGAAAGTAAATTAACATCTGCTTGTTTAATCATTGCTCCATCATAGGTTCTGTTTTCTCGGGTGACACCATCAGGAAATTTAAGTATAGGAATATTGTTTGCCACATGAAGCCAGTCTTGATTTGGAGTTTGTCCCAAAATTTTTGCAGCTTGATCTGCATATCGGAGAGCCAGAATGGCCACACCGTTAGTAAAGGCATTATTATCAATATTCTCTTCCCACTCATTGGCGCCTACCACATTGTTGATATCATATCGCCCAGGTCCGTTTCTTTCCACCCTGCTTGCCCAAAAATCGGCTACTTCCTTCAGCACCGGATATCCCCGACTTGCAAGCCAATTTTTGTCTCCGGTGACCTGATAATACTTCCAAAATGCCCAGGCTATACATCCGCTGATATGATGCTCGAACGGACCGGTAAGAGCCCAAACAGGAGTATCCTCCGAACCATCATCGGCCGATTCCCATGGAAACATGGCTCCCTTATAACCATGAGCGAATGCGTTTTGGCGTGCTTGATCCAACCGCTGAAACCGGTATTCCAAAAGTGATTTAGCCAACTGAGGTTGAAGCATTAAAATGGGAGGATACATCCATAATTCCGTATCCCAAAATACATGGCCATTATATCCGAGGCCAGACAAACCCATAGGCGAAAGACTGTTGCTTGTGCCCTCCCGGGCAAAAGAATAAAGATGATATAAGGCAGACCGCACTTCCTTTTGCGTCTGCAAGTCCCCTTCTATAATGATGTCACTCTTCCATAATTCCGCCCAAGCTTGTTTATGCTTGCTCAACAATCTTTCCGTTCCTTCTAGCCTGGCAAAAATGGTTAGTCGTTCCGATTCATTAAACGGATCGGCATATTGCTCACTGGAAACTGTGGATGCAACGAGGGCAAAACGATAGGTCTCGCCATTTTTCAACTTCTTGTTAAACTTGGCCAGGTGCATATTAAAATCCCAATCCTCATGAATAACCTTGGGTTCAGCACCATGCGATTCGGGGAAAATAAAACTGCTGGAGGCCGCTACTTTAAATTGCCCTGATGGACTATCAGCTACTGAGGTCAAGAGTGGAATAAGCACATGAGGCCGGTCAATTTCACTGTAAAGATTTCGCACATCTCTCAAGTGATTGGGTGCCTCAATTTTTGTAATGGGTATAACATCTATATCTGCTTTGGCAGTCAGCTCAATGATGATCAGCGAAGTGAATGGTAAGTGTCTGAGCGAAAGCATTTCATGCTTTACAGATAATTTTGATCCTACATCATAAGTTGTGGTTAATATGG
>CAZXMD010000233.1:0-2178 GCA_964641635.1 uncultured Candidatus Finniella sp.
TGACAGCCCGAATAGTAAAGCCAAGGTGTAAACTGTTTGCTGGCCGGAGTAATATAATGAATTGTTTGTGCTATTTACAAAACAACCAATGTAAAAACAGTAAATCCAAACCGGAAAAAGTAGCCCCCCAGAATCACTTAATATTTACTATGCAAATACATTGGCGCAATGTGCGATTAGAATATAAAATCAATATTTTAAGTTATTGAATCAAATTTTTAAATATGTTAGTCTTGAATAGTTGGTTGTGAATAACTACCTTTATTCTAATTGATCCTGTCTTCCGCACTTTATAGAGATATTATTATGAAATTGCATCATATCTTGCTAGCCATCCTGGTCGCAGCCATTTGGGGTTTTAACTTTATTGCTGTGAAAATGGGCTTGAGTGAAATGCCTCCTTTTCTTTATTGTGCGGCCCGATTTGTCGTGGCATGCCTGCCCCTGCTCTGGTTTGTTAAAAAGCCGGAGGTCTCTTGGGCAATCATCCTCGGAATTGGGATCTCTCAAGGGGTTGTAAAGTTTGGATTTATGTTTTTAGGGCTCCACTTAGGCATGTCAGCGGGCCTTGCCTCCCTTGTTCTGCAAAGCCAGGCCTTCTTCACGATCGTTCTCTCCACGCTTCTTTTGTCTGACAGGATTCGCTCAAACCAGGCTATTGGCATGTGCATTGCCTTTTGTGGCATTGCCTTGATTGGGGTCACCCTCCATGAAGGGGGCACCTTAATTGGCTTTATCCTTATTCTGGCTGCTGCCATTTCATGGGCATTTTGCAACATATTGTTTAAGCTGGCCGGAAACGTCAACATGTTCTCGCTTGTTGTATGGAGCAGCCTTATCCCCCCAATTCCCATGTTTTTGTTATCCCTTATTTTTGAAGGAGCGGAAGCTCTGCCACAAGCGCTCTCTCAAATGACTGTTCTGGGGTGGAGCTGCTTATTATTTACAGCGTGTGGGTCAACCTGGATAGGCTCAACCCTTTGGGGCATTCTTTTGCGCAATTATAACCCTTCCCTTGTAGCGCCTTACTCCTTGCTAATTCCTATTTTTGGCATTTCATTCGGACATATCCTTTTAGGAGAACACTTCACACCCACTACCTATACGGCTTGCGGATTTGTTTTCTTTGGCTTGGTTGTGAATCAGTGGAGACTGCAACCGATTCCATTCCTCTCAAGAATCGTTCCAAAACCGGCCATTTCTTTGGACAAAGCAGCTTAAGAACGAAAAGCTTGCGATACAACCGCATTGTTTATCTTAAATAAGCTGACTTTTAATTACCTCCTCCAGAAATGACGATTATTGACAGGCTTGGTTGTCTATTTTATACAAGATAGTGTAGATCACTTTATTGCTCCAAAGCTTAGAAAGACGTTATAAAATGCCTGTTATCGTCGGTAAAAAATGCCACCAGATGTCTGCCACTGAACTCATTCATTGATCTCAGAATTGAGAGTCGGTTCTCATTGACCTCGGTACGGGTGACGGTCGGTTCGTTTTAGACCAAGCCCGGAAATTCCCTCATAAATTCTGTATCGGTATTGATGCCGCAGCTGATGCTTTGCGTCAGGTTTCGCAGAAAACAACCGCAAAGCCGGAGCGTGGCGGCGCCCCAAACGCTTTATTCGTTTGGGCAAGCGTTGAAGACTTGCCGTCAGAACTTCACAAGATGGCTTCAGAGATCACGATCAACTATCCCTGGGGTTCGCTCCTGAACGCCCTGGTTGAACCGGACCATGACATCTTGAAGGGCATCGCCCGATTGGCGCGCCCTGGAGCTTCTCTTAAAATCTTGATCAATATTTCCGTGTTCGAAAACCACGAATATTGTCAAAAGCTTGGATTGCCTGAATTTAGTATTGAAAAATCGAAAGCGCGCCTTACCTCATGTTACCGCGCGGCCGGTATCGATTTAAAACGCATCCATGTTCTGGATCAAGACGTCCCTCACCGCACAACCTGGGGGCAGAAATTGACGAAGGGTTCCGGTTCAAGGCGAATAGTGTTTCTTGAAGGTGTGGTTCGATAGTTAACAATCCGAGTTATGGATTAATTATATATAAATATCACTGAATATCAATAACTTATGTCATTGCGAGAACTGCGAGCCTAGCGTGGCAGGACGTGGCAATTGTAAGTCTCCAATATGGTATAAGAGTGTTTAAGAGAGAAAGCTAC
>CAZXMD010000234.1:0-2151 GCA_964641635.1 uncultured Candidatus Finniella sp.
GTACCTCAATAGATCAAGTGGTCAGCATGGAAGAAGTTTTAAGGAATGCCCATAGGATTTGTCAAATTTTTAAATTGCCCATGTCAGGTATTACCTAAAAGACATAACATTCTGAAATCTCATAAAAAAATTTTCTTCATAATCTTTTTACCACTTGTCTGATATAAAAAATAATGATGTCATAATACAAATGGCTGGGAATTGATTAAATTTATTTCTTGTTAAGCGGGGTCGTCTTGAATAATCCTTATCTTTATTCTGCTTTAGTCGCGGCTGTTAGTATTTCTACAGCGCACGCAGGAAACTCTTCTTCCGAGAGCGACCGGGAAAAGTGCTATGGCGTTGCCAAAGCTGGCGACAATGAATGCGCTGGAACGAATGCGAAAGGCGAGAAACAAAGCTGTCCCGGCTGGTCCGAGAAAGATAATGATCCCTACGCATGGTCATACGTTCCCAAAGGAAAATGTTTGCAGATGCGAGGCACGTTGAGCCCTCCGCCTTTGCCCCCGGGAGTTGTCCCGAAACGTGACGAATAAGACAAAGGCACACGGCAAAAAACGAGGAGAAAACGACATGACATTTGTAGGCATTTCCCCCCGACAAGCATCTGCCGGCATTGGCCTGCGTCATGCTCATTACTCTGAATTCTTAGAGGAAAAACAGCCTGTAGCATGGCTTGAAGTCCATGCAGAGAATTATTTAAACTTCAACACCCCTGCCTTCCATATTCTCGAACGACTTCGCGAGGATTATCCCATCAGTTTGCATGCCGTCAATTTGTCCCTTGGCTCCAGCGACGGAATTGATGAAGAGCACGTGAGGCGCGTTAAGGCGCTGATTGACCGCATTAACCCCTTTTTAATATCAGATCATCTTTCCTGGGGCCGCATTGACGGATATTATTTAAATGACCTGTTGCCCATTCCTTATACGCAAGAAGCCCTAACCCTTTTCGAATCTACCATTACCCGCATCCAGGACATTTTTGAACGTCCTTTGCTGATTGAAAACCCATCCTCTTACTTACAGTACAAGGTCAGTGAAATGGAGGAAGTAGACTTTTTAACAACCCTGGTTCACCGCACCGGCTCCGGCATTGTCGTGGATATCAACAATATTTACGTGTCCTGCTGTAACCATGGTTGGGATGCCGATGCCTATTTAAAAGCGATTCCACCGGCGAAGGTCAAGGAAATCCACCTGGCAGGCCATAGCCTTCAAGGAGCCACACGCATTGATGATCATGGGTCCCCTATCTGCAAAGATGTCTGGGATTTATACCAGAAATCTATCGGCTTATTTGGCCCCGTTCCCACTTTAATAGAGTGGGACACGAACGTTCCTTCCTTAGAAACACTAATAACCGAAGCTTCGAAAGCTCAAGGTATTTTAGACAGTGTCCGGGTTCCATCGAATACAACAAGGAAAGAACGCCATGTCCAATTTGGCTAAAATACAGCGCGACTTCTGTCAGTTTGTTCTTGGTCATGGTCACCAGAATTTTATGCAGCACATGAAGCCTTCGGCATTACCCCAAGAATCATCGCTGAATATTTATCATAATAATGTTTTTTCCGTCCATGCACGGGCTCTGGAAAATGACTACCCCCTGGTTTTCTCGATTATGGGGCCAATTGCTGCCCGCACCATGGCTTTTGCTTATGTGGAGACATGTTTCCCCTGCACCGCCAGCCTGGAGGAATGGGGAGGCGGTCTTATTTCTTTCATCCAGCGCTATGAACCTGCAAGAGCCTGGCCGTATTTAGGGGCTATCGCGCAGTATGAGTGGGCCAAACACGCCGCTTATTGCGCCTCCGAAGAACCTTTGCTGACCCCGGAAGAGATGCGGAAATTGACGATTCCCTGTCAGGAAGGTCCAGATTTCCGCTTCCAGAAATCTTGCCAGTTATTGGCCTTCTCCCACCCTTTGGAATATATTATTTCTCTTCACCAACAAAGCCCCAACCAACCCATTCTGGCCGAACCGGGTTTCTCCTATGCCCTTATCCTTAAGCATCAGGGCATTGTCAAGGTTTATTGGTTGACGCCTTCCCTGTTTGTGTTTGTGAACCGATTAAAAGAAGGGCAGGATGCGGAAGTTGCTTTTGCCGCCGCTCAAATTCTTGAACCCCATTTCGGCGTTCAGGAAGC
>CAZXMD010000235.1:0-2147 GCA_964641635.1 uncultured Candidatus Finniella sp.
GCAACTTCAAGGGTTATACCATGCTGCTTGGGCTACGGTCGTATTTCTCATGCTTCGAATCATTGGCAAAGGAGTAGGCGTTTGGTTATTTTCAAGCTCCAGCAGGTTAACAACCTCTCAAACAAACTCACTTGCATTAGCCTTGCTGCCGATGGGTGGGATTACTGTTGGAATGTCAAATAGGCTCATGGAATTTAATCCGGACTTTGCCGCCAACCTTTTGCCAATTATCGCCCTATCTATCGCCGTATTAAATGTTATTGGCCCCATAATCACCCAATATGCCTTTATTAAAGCCGGTGAGGCCGCACCCGTCGTTCCGAAATATCAGGGAGAAAGATAATGAAAAAACTCCCCCCCTTTGACGGAGATAATTTATTAACAATGGGTGTGGAATTAGAGCTTCAGCTTGTCAATTTACAGAACTTCAATTTAACAATGGAAGCCCAGGAGCTTTTGCGCCGCACTTCAGAAATCAATCACCCTGGAGAATTTAAACCCGAAATTACACAATCCATGATTGAAATCAATTCTTCTATCCATAAATCTCATTCTACATTGTTGGCGGAACTTCGTGTTCAGCGGGACATTTTAGCTGAGCAGGCTTTGCAAATGCATATTGGCATATGCGGTGGGGGAACCCATCCGTTTCATAGATGGCAAGCCCAGAGGATTTCCCCAACGGAACGCTATGCCACCATCTCCGAACAATATGGGTATCTCGCCAAGCAATTCTCCGTATTTGGCCAGCATATCCATATTTCTTGCCTTAATGGAGATGATGCGCTTTACCTGTGCCACGCCATGGCCGAATACTTTCCCCACTTTATCGCTCTTTCAGCTTCTTCCCCCTTTAATCAGGGAGTGGACACCTCTTTTGATTGCTCGCGCCTTTCTGTAATTAGCGCATTTCCCCTTAGTGGCACGCCTCCCTGGGTATTAAAGTGGGATGAATTTGAAGCTTATTATGAAAAAATGCGCAAATTGAAAATTATTGAGAGCATGAAGGATTTTTATTGGGATATCCGGCCTAAGCCGGAGTATAAAACAATTGAACTCCGCTTATGCGATACGCCTTTAACCGTTGAAAGGGCAGCCGACCTTGCCGCATATTTCCAAATGCTTGCGCACTGGTTACTTAAGAAAAGGCCCAAAATATCCCGGGAAATTTATCTGACTTACCTTATTAATCGGTTTCGCGCAGCACGGTATGGTTTTCAGGCTGTTTTGGTAGATCCCATCAAAGCCCGGCATCTCCCCCTTGTCGACAAAATAATTGAGACCTGCTCCCACTTGGAAGAAAGCGCCGCCAAACTTGGAAGCTTAGAGGCGTTAGAGCGAATTAAAAATTGCGCCCACTCCCAAAAAAACGATGCCCACTGGTTAAGAGAAAAGTATAAAGACTTAGAATCCATGAGTGATATGGTGAGATCCCAGTGCGAATTGTGGAGCGCTTAAAGCCCTCGAATTTAAGGGCATTGTAAAAAGGGATCATAAAGACAAGTCTGCAGAACTTACTAGCCTTAATTAAGATTGCGCAAAAGGGCAAGACGTGGTAAAGATTTGATCGAAGTCCACACACAGGGGTGGTTATGAGGGGTGAGCCCTCAAAAGCCGTCCGGTGTTATTGTTGCTCAAAAGTAATTTTGGGTAAAAGTCAATAATCACGCCCCCTGTGGAGGTTTAACCGGAAAAAAGGAGATAAAATCAATGGCTATGCCATCATTTACCATGCGCCAACTTCTTGAAGCAGGCGTCCACTACGGCCACCACACACGTCGCTGGAATCCTAAAATGTCCCCGTATATTTTTGGCGTCCGGAATGGCGTTCACATTATGGACCTGCAACAAACCGTTCCCATGCTTTACCAAGCCATGGAAGCCATCCGCAACACGGTTGCCGCAGGTGGTCGCGTCCTGTTCGTTGGCACCAAAGCCCAGGCTTCTGAAAAAATTAAGGAAAGCGCCAAACGTTGCGGCCAATATTACATCAACCACCGCTGGTTAGGTGGAACGATGACCAACTGGAAAACCGTAAACCAATCTATTAAACGCATGAAAGAAATGGAAGAGCGTCTGAATCAGGCCACCGGATTGACAAAAAAAGAGAGCCTGGATTTGGAGCGGTCTTATAACAAGCTTGTAAT
>CAZXMD010000236.1:0-2135 GCA_964641635.1 uncultured Candidatus Finniella sp.
GATCGCGTTAGATATGGGAGTGGCTCTTTGCCTTGGGGAGCCGTCCTGTTGAACCAGGAAACAAAATTGTCCATCTCTTCCGGGATCTGCTTTGAGGGAGGCGCTTCAAAATGGACTTTAGGCCGCCCAAATCCTCCGGACACAACCTGCATAGGTTCCGGATGCGTACGGTATCCACCGATCACCTTGATTCGCGTGTTCCCGGACATGAGCATCTTATGCCATTCAAAAAGCGTCTCATGGGACAAGGGCTTGGAAAAATTCCGGTAAAGGTCCACCATCATTTCCGAGATACCGTGCTCTTGGGGCGTGACACGGGGATTATCTGTACTAAGGCCGAATTGGCTTCTGAGGGAAGACTGTACGCTGTCCCGATTAAGAATTTCTCCTTCTATTTCTGAAGTTTTCACCGCTTCGTCAACGATGAGCTCAATACGAATCAGATTTCTATCATCCTCAGGAACATGACGGTAGGCGCCGATAAACTCCCCGGAGCACAAGAGAAATTGCTTCTCATAGGGCTCGACGGCGGTCACATCATAGGTAAAGTTCGGCCAAGTTGACCGTTGCCAGTTCCAAGTCATGA
This sequence comes from uncultured Candidatus Finniella sp., assembly GCA_964641635.1. Taxonomy (GTDB): domain Bacteria; phylum Pseudomonadota; class Alphaproteobacteria; order Paracaedibacterales; family VGCI01; genus VGCI01. The sequence continues at coordinate 587 of CAZXMD010000236.1, forward strand.
TTCATAAGACCTTTCTTTATAACTCATTATATATCATATTTTGAGTTATAAAAACTATTTCTATAACTCATACTCAAAGCGCCGATTTAATTTCGAACGATTCATGCTCCTCTCAAAGAAAGATATGTCCGAGAGCTATTTAGAGGTCGACCCCGATGCTTGGATTGGACAGGTCGGCATCAAAAATAAGCTATAGTCGTGTTAACTTAGGTCGCTATTTTGAAGTATGAAAAAACTCACCTTTTAGGCTTCTTGGCTTCTACTATACCTCATGAAGCGTTTGGCCGTCAAAAGGTGCAAGTCAGGTTAATTAGACGCTTGCAGAAATATAGTGGAGAAAAATAATTTGACTATTCGATACAGTATACCTATATGTTCTTTGTGTATATTGACAATAGGATATTATTTATGACTTTTCTCTTTTTACGTAAATTTCTAAGTCTCCTTTTGAGTGTTCTCTTATCAGGCATCGTCCCGGTATTTGCATCCCAAGTTGATGACATTGTAGCAAGTGCAAGGCCGGATCGATCAACCTCTCTATCCTACCGGGGTTCAAAAAACAATAGCCTCTCTTTTAAAGAATATTATCTTTCAGGGGAAGGGAACAACTGTTCCTTCCACGGTTTCGGGGTGAACCGGGAAGACGGCATTCGAAGCATTTATGAAAAAGCCTTCGGGAAAAAGCCCTCGAATAACTTGAAAGATCTTCTCTCAAAATCCATTGCCTTCGAAATAGAAAATCATGAACGTGAGTTTACTATTTTTGGCCGCTCTTTTATCGATACGAAATCGGAGGAAATCCAAAAGCAATACCTAAATCATTACAAAAATTGCACGGATCTTATCGAGTGTGCTGTTAACTTTGACGCAGACGGTCTACCTCTTGAGAAAACTCATTACTCTCTTTTGGATGTCCTTGCCTATGCTCAAAATAAGAGCCTCATGGTCTATCAAAAAGATGAAAATTCTAATCTCCGCTGCCTTCATAAATTCAGCCATCCACAAAGGCCTACTTTGCATCTCATTTTAAACCCGGGACATTATAACCTGCTCGTCTCAAGCATGGATCAGTCTGCTCAAAATAAGGCACTGGAGAATGAGAACCGATTTCTCGAAGACCTGAGAAGACGCATCGCTAATGAAAATCAGGATTTCTCTTCTTTATGGAATTTTGATCAAGAATCTTACCCGGATATCGGACTCGATGAGTTCACGGGAGAAGACTTTCAAGGAACGATGACAACGACGACGACAACCACCCCAATTACACCCGAAAGCTTAATGAGCACTCTTTTCCCTGAAGAGGAGTGGAGTAATGTTGAAGATGTCAGGGATAATTTTTCTCTGACCAATGCCTCTCCTCAAGAATCCACCCCAGATTCTTCAGAAGAAGTCCAACCAACATTCCGCTTCACGGACTCTGATTTTGAGAGTTTCCTGCATCAAAAAAGGCAAACCTTGAAAGGGGCACGGACAGTTAGAGAATCCCTTAAGCTTGCTTACCTATATGTTCAAGACAAGAAAAGTAAATCAAGCAAGGGGACGAAAG
>CAZXMD010000237.1:0-2128 GCA_964641635.1 uncultured Candidatus Finniella sp.
GGTTCTGTCGCATCTGTTGACAGGGGGTAAGAGGAGCGGATAATTTTCTGAAAACTTCAACCTCAGATTTTGGTGATCCATGTTCAAAGTGTCCCGTGATTTGCATCGATTTTTTAAAGGATACTGTTCTTCTCCTGAGGTGATCATGCTCTTTGTGTATATGAAGTGCAGATTTTCCCTAAGTTATAGGGATTTGGAAGAGATGATGATCAGAGGAGGCGTCATTGATCATTCGACGCTTCAGCGGTGGGTGAAGAAATTTGTTAGGCTGATTGACGCGCGTGTCAGGAGCCGCAAGCGTCCTGTCAGCGGGAGCTGGCGCATGGATGAGACTTATATTCGTTTAAACAGCAGATGGGTTTATCTCTATAGGGCGGTCGATAAGTTAGGGTACACCATTGACTTCTTGCTGCGTGCCCACAGAGATGCTGTGGCAGCCAAAGCCTTCTTTCGTAAGGCTTTCACAGGGAAAACGGAACTCCTGAAGTTGTTAACATTGACAAGAGTGCCTCCAATAAATGTGCCCTGCATTCTCTGAATGAAGGCCTTTGTGAGGCTGAACAATTCGCGATTCGCCAGGAAAAATATCTCAACAACATTGCAGAGCAGGATCATCGCTTTGTAAAGAAACGAACAAGGCCCATGCTGGGGTTCAAGAGCTTCCAGTCGGCGAAACAAACACTCTCGGGAATTGAAAATATCAGGATGATTCAGAAAGGACAAATGATAGGGCAACAACCAAACCCATCTTCTTTCCATAACTTCTCGGAGTTAATGGCTTAACGCGTCCCAATTTTCCTCGTCTTCAGATAATCCTTACACCCCTCTCACAGATGCGACAGAACCTATCACTTGTGCCATTTTCTGCTCCTCTTTTTCTTTCTCTTATGAGCAGTTTTCCACCTTAGCGTCTTGTCTAAATTTTGGGGAGCACCTCAACCCCTAATGAGCCCTTTCATATTGACAAATAAAGCCGGGTACGTGGGGATTCCTCTGACAATTCTTTAGGGTGCCTTGAGGGTTATATTTGAGTCCAAATCCAAATTGAGCGGGCAGTGAGAAGTATATACATAGGAGTTTCCCATCGTTGGTTATGTTGTATCTATTGGTAAGTCTCAGAGTAGGATGCACTTCCTTAAATTTTTGAGTGCTTAATCGAGGCATTCGAAAAATAAGTTGCATTCCATCCGCTGTTGTTGTCCCAATAATTGATGAGCTCATTGCCGTTGGGTCTTTCAATGTAAGGGCGCTCGGTTTCGGACAGGATATGTTAATCGCATTTCCTTCTGTTTGAATTAAGGCGATCAGGGATGCACCTAAAATGATTCCCACCCATCTATTTAGTAAATTTATATTCATGATACACACTACATCTGCATTGTTTCTAATTAAATTATATGATAAAGAATCATCTTCAACTTAAGTTAATTTTAAAAGCCTTGTCTTCTTTATCCGTTTCAAAATAAAATACTATTTATGAATGAATTATATTCATTTTTAATTTTATTATGTCGTATAAATACTGATAAATCAGGGGTTCTATTTTAATCCCCTTGTTTTTTTATTTGCATCCAAAACTAATGCTCTTATATCTTTTAATTTCCCTTCAATTTCCTTAAAAGTTTGATCTGCCCTATGCAAATCAGAAATAATCGCGTCATAAGACGTCCCATATATTCCCTTTAAAGCCATTGAGGCTGTCGATGATGGTTCTAAAAGATCCTCTCGCATCATTCTCATTGCGCCCGAAAGCTCGTTGATCTGCGTGGAAACTTTAACGCTATTATTTATAACCTGTTCCTTTGCCATATCTGGCGGCATCAGGTGCGATGCGGATAAACCGGTTGCGCCCCCCAAAGATAACAAAAATAAACTCATGTATTTATAATTCATAATGAACTCCATATTAGTTAAGCATATTCATCTTATATTATATATATTAACAAATGGTAAATGAGGCAACCTATTTGCGAAAACGTTTCAAAATGGGATATCAGGTACATTCGGAGTTAATCGCAAAAGTGGCGCTGTCAAATTAAACCTGAATCTGACTTTAATTCATAGATAGAGGAGTGAGGTGCTCCCCAAAATTTAGACAAGACGCTAAGGTGGAAAACTGCTCATAAGA
>CAZXMD010000238.1:0-260 GCA_964641635.1 uncultured Candidatus Finniella sp.
ATCTATTCGAACGAAAAGTAGCTCATCCCCGATCAGAAAACTGACCACATGCTTAAAAAGGGATGCTTTTGCATCCCCTTTTCTAAGTCAAACAATTCAGCCCTTACTATGGCCTAAATCACTTAGCACATAGTAATGACAAGCTGTTTTTTGGTTGCTCATACGTCATCCTCATTCCTATTATCTGGCAGGAATCCACCTACCTGTGCATCCCACAGGGCTTTGTATAAACCATTACGGCCCAGCAGCTTCGGGTGAGC
>CAZXMD010000238.1:270-2116 GCA_964641635.1 uncultured Candidatus Finniella sp.
TCAACAATTCTTCCTTGTTCAAATACAATGATGCGATCCATATGAAGAAGTGTAGATAGGCGATGGGCTATAACAATCGTGGTTTTATTCTGCATTAGTTCCCACAAGCTTTCCTGGATATATGCCTCTGTAACAGAATCCAGCTGGGATGTCGCTTCATCTAAAATGAGAATAGGCGCATTCTTCAGAATCGCGCGGGCTATCGCAATACGTTGACGCTGACCCCCAGATAGCTTGATGCCACGTTCCCCCACAAGAGACTCATAACCTTGAGGTAATTTGGCTATAAAATCATGAGCATGGGCTTTTTTTGCCGCCGCTATTACATCGCTATCGCTCGCATCCGTTCTTCCATAGCGGATGTTATCCATCAGGCTACGGTGAAAAAGTGACGGGTCTTGTGGAATCATTGCAATACTGGCGCGTAAAGAAGCTTGAGTAACATCACGAATATCCTGGCCATCAATACGAATACCGCCCTCGGTGATGTCATAGAGCCGGAGGATCAGGTTAACAAAAGTCGATTTCCCGCTGCCGGAATAGCCAACAAGGCCAACCTTCTGACCCGCCTCAATAGTAACGGACATATTTTGAAAAAGGGGCTCTGCGCCTTTATAATGAAATTTAACGCTATCAAAAGTAATCTGGCCGTTTTGAACCAATAATTTTTTCGCATCTAATCGATCATTGATTTCGCTCAACACCATTAAAGCGGATAAACTTTGCTTGCATTTCCCAAGTGCTTGATTAAACTCATCAACACGTGACATGGTATACCACATCATGTGGCCTAATTCCATTGAAAGCCCTAGAATTAAAGCGAAATCTCCAATACTGATCAAACCTTTAGCGTATAAGCGAACCAGAAAATAGGTACAAAAACCCATCATAATGGCAATCATGGCTCCTTGCACACTGCACAAGATAAAGATAAAAAATTCTTTGGTTTGAAATGCCTTTTGAAGTCCTAGAAAAAATTGACCCATTCTGGATATTTCATAATCTTTCTTGGAAAAAATTCTGACGTTACTGTGATTGGTGATGCAATCTACCAGTTGACCGGAAAGAAGAGATTCACTGCTTGCATGATTATCAGCCAGGCGCACAAGACGTCTTGACATCAACAGGCTAAAGGAAGCAAAGGCAATAAACCATAAGAACAAGATATAAAAGAACATGAAATTGACCGTATAACCGACCACAAATGAAACAATTAATAAAGATGCTCCTCTGATAAAATCTAAAGAAATCTTGTGCAAAATGAGCTCTACGTTATCAGCAAGTGTCGTGATTTGATTGGAAATACGTCCAGATAAATTATCCTGAAAAAAACCGTGAGAATTGCTCAACGCATAATTTAATGTTCCACTCATGATCTGGTTTTTAATAGTGGCCTGGAATTTATAGTTGATATAGTCAATACCACGCCAGGTAAAGTTATCCAGAACGATAAAATTTAATACGATCAATGCAGCAGGCCAGGTTAAGAGAGAAGCGTCCCCATTTGCTACCTCCGGCAATATATTAATGATATATTTAATTAATATGCTGTTAAAAGGCCCCCAGAACCCTGCAAAAATTGCCAGAGAAACAAATACTGAGACCATAGCCTTATATGGTTTTAAAAAATGCCAGGTGAAAGAAGACAGCGTTTTGGGCAGTGAGTGGTTCATTATTAGGTCCATTCATAGGTATGTTAAACCATTCAGGAAAGAGACAATTGATACGCACTTTGTCAGGGAAGTTTCAAAACTCCCCCCACTTTTTTACTCGATCTCTCTCTGGCTGCGGGCACTTAAACAGAATAGACTTTGCCTAGAACATAAGGAATTTGAGCTAGAAGGTC
>CAZXMD010000239.1:0-1858 GCA_964641635.1 uncultured Candidatus Finniella sp.
GTGAAAAGGCGGGAGACCCTTTCACGTTTGACATGCGTTAAGAAGAAGCTGCACGTTGGTTTGGTGCGGCTCCTCCTGACTTATCTTTACATGCCAAGTTAAAAGGTTCTGATTGGTTGTATGCTTACCTGACGGGTTTTTATGCCGATGAGAGCAGGCCCTATGGTTATAACAACAAGGTCTTCCCTTCTGTGGGGATGCCTCATGTGCTTGAAGACTTGCAACGTAATTTAAGTGAGGAAGATTTTAATAAGGCAATGTATGATTTAACCAATTTCATGGATTATATGGCTGAGCCTGTTAAAAAAGAGCGAATTATTCTGGGACGTTGGGTTATTGCCTTTTTATTCTTCATCATGCTGCCTGCTGTACTCTGGTTGAATCATGAGTATTGGAAGGATGTACACTAGATACAGTTTTTGATATTAACTGTTAAAGATTAACGCATTGAGGGATCTACCTGGATCCCTTTTTTGTCTCCACTGGATAATGTTTGGCATATTTACGTTAAATATTGGTGGTACAGTCGTTAAAATATTTGTTACGCAATTTTTGGGGAGCACACATGGGCGTTGTTGCAAAAAGATCATCAATGACTTTTTATTCTGATGGTATAGATCATTACAGTCATCGGGTTCGTATCGTTTTGGCGGAAAAGGGAGTTGCTGTTGATGTTGTGGCTGTCGATCCTTCCAATAAACCGGAAGATTTAGCGGACTTGAATCCCTACAATGAATTGCCTACTTTGGTTGATAGAGAATTAGTGCTTTATCAGACAGAAGTGATGATGGAATATCTGGATGAACGTTTCCCTCATCCACCTTTGTTACCTGTTTACCCGGTGGCTCGTGCACAAAGTCGTTTATTGATTTACCGCATTGAGCGTGATTGGGGTGAGAATATTCGCAATGCCTTGCGTCTCGATGATTCTGCAAAATGCGCCAAAGGTAAAAAAGAATTGCGTGAAAGTTTGATCGGAATTGCTCCAATATTTGATGAGCTGCCGTATTTCATGAGCGAGGAATTCACCTTGGTTGATTGCTGTATTGCTCCGATTTTATGGCGCTTGCCATTATTGGGAATTGAGCTTCCTCCAAAACAATGTGCTTCTTTATTGGCTTACGCGGAACGATTATTCAAGCGAGATTCCTTTCAGGCGAGTTTATCTCCTTTTGAAGCAGAGATTCGTAAAAGAGTGATGCAATTCTAGTGGCCGTATGAAAGCCCAGAGACCCTATCTGTTTCGAGCTATTTACGACTGGCTTCTGGATAACCATTGCACTCCTTATCTGTTGGTTGATGCCAGTCACCCTGAAGTACAAGTACCTTCTCCGTTTATACAAAATGGAAAGATTGTTCTGAATTTGTCTCCTGAAGCGATTCATGACTATTATATCAACGAAACTTCGATAGAGTTCTCGGCGCGTTTTTCCGGGCGTAGTCAAAAAATTAAAGTTCCTTTTGCTGCTGCTATCGCGTTATACGCCAAAGAAAATGCCATGGGTATGGTGTTTCCATCGGAACTCATTGAAAGCTCGGAAGCTGCGGATTCAGGAAAGGCTCAAGCTGATTCGAATATTTCGGCGAGCAAGGAAAGCTCACTACTTGATAAAGGGGATGATAAAAAGAATTCAAAACATCTAAAAGATAAAAAAACCAAAGCGAATACTTCCGGACTTAAAATAGTAAAGTGATCAAAAAATGCCACGCAAGCGCGCTCCCCGCATCCATGTGGGTCACAAAAATAATCGAGAAAGTGCTTTGCTTATAAAATGTTACACGGAGTAAATGAGCATTTTGAGATTATTTTTAACGCCGTAGAAACAACGCAGCTAGTTATTCAGAGGTTCCCTAGAGT
>CAZXMD010000239.1:1868-2093 GCA_964641635.1 uncultured Candidatus Finniella sp.
ATCACATAAACAGTGTATAAGGAGTACGTGTATTTCCTTGATACGACTCTGGTTTTCAGTTTGTACTCTCAGCTCAATATCTTGAGTGTTTAATAAACGAGCGATATCGCCCCCGTCATTGCCATTAAGCGCAATGACAAACATTTTTTTTTCATGAGCAGCCTGAATAGCCTGAATAATATTTGCGGAATTACCGCTGGTTGATAGTGCCAGTAAAATATCACC
>CAZXMD010000240.1:0-2092 GCA_964641635.1 uncultured Candidatus Finniella sp.
AGATTCATCCCTGATATCGATACCCATCTTACTTACGATGTTATGAGGCCAGTCCGATCCGCCTGCCTCCAGAAGTTCAATATAGTTGTCAGAAAAGCTATCCTGCCCGTTTCTATAAGCATCATACAGTGCCAGGACCAATAGCTCACCAAAGGCATACGCATATACGTATCCTGGTGTATGGAGGAAATGCGGGATGTAGCACCACCACAATTTATATTCATCTGTTAATGAAGGGGGTATCTTACTGATAACGAGTGAGTTTAATACGTTTCCAATTGATGTCATTATGCGATACCGAGACGTCAGAAATTCTCCATCTTCTTGGGAAAAGGGGTGGAATATTTTTTCTAAGGTCGGTATAGAAAACCTGTTATCAAGCCATGAGGCAGACTTTGAATGGATTGATTTTAAAATGCCTTTTGCACGGACGCCCCATCAAGAAGACCCAATGCGAACATGGACCATTCAGACAAATGAAAATCAATTTCAACAAGTAAATGGTGCAGGGCAACTCGTCAATCAAAGCATCTTAAAAGTTACGAAAAAGAGATCGAAAGCATGACCCATCCAGCACCCCAACAAATGAATCATCAACATGACCAAGAGCATGAAGTTTTGTATGGACTTCCACCCATCGTTGAATACTGCAAGAAATGTGTCATTTCTAATCAACGGCCCAATTCATGCGTGGAATATGAACACAATCAAAAGAGCTTAAAAAAAACGATTGGCTTCAATGAAGAAGGTATTTGTGATGCCTGTACGCTGGCAGAGCAAAAAAAGACAGCCATCAATTGGGGAGAGCGAGATAAACAATTAAGAGAATTATGTGACCGATACCGAAAGAATAATGGGGAATATGATTGTTTAGTGCCCGGGTCCGGTGGCAAAGATAGTTTTTATGCAGCCCACATCCTTAAACATAACTATGGTATGAATCCTTTGACGGTGACATGGGCCCCTCATATGTATACAGATTGGGGATGGAAAAACTTTGAATCCTGGATGCATGCTGGATTTGATAACTACCTATGCACCCCCAATGGACGTGTCCACAGACTTCTAACACGATTGGCAGTAGAAAATTTATTTCACCCATTTCAACCTTTTATTATTGGACAGAAATCTTATGCGCCAAAAATGGCCGCTCTCTTTAATATTCCACTTGTTTTTTATGGGGAAAATGAAGCTGAATATGGGAATCCTATTGCTGATACCTTAAGCTCCCTTCGCGATAAATCCTATTACGCCAGTGATTCCCAAGAACTTTATCTAGGAGGCGTCTCAACCACCCAATTAAAGGAAGACTATGGCTTAAAAGCCGTTGATCTAAATCCCTATTTACCCATTGATCTTGGTACGTTAGAAAAAAAGGATATCAAAGTCCATTATTTGGGTTATTACTTAGAGTGGCACCCTCAAAGTTGCTATTACTACGCAACGGAACATAGTAATTTTCAAGCGGCTCCGGAACGAACACCAGGAACTTATAGCAAATACAATAGCATAGATGATAAAATTGATGATCTGCATTATTTTACAACCTATATTAAATTTGGCATTGGGCGCGCTTCTTATGATGCGGCTCAGGAAATTCGCTCTGGTGACATTACCCGTGAAGAGGGTCTCGCGCTGGTAAGACGATATGACGGCGAATTTCCGGAGAGATTTTTCCAAGAAATACTCGACTACTTGAGTTTACCCTCTGAAGATTTTCCAGAGGCCTCAAAGCGTTTTGGGACCCCCATTATGGATCGAGATTACTTTAACACCCTCACAAACCGTTTTCGCTCCCCTCATCTTTGGGTGAAAGAAGGAGACACGTGGCGCCTCAGGAGAAAAGTCTATGACCTATAATAGGCATATCTTTGATGTTCAAAACAAAAAGGTGATTAGAGACTTTGAAAGCGCCTATAAAAATTTTGACAATGTTTATCCGGGTCAATTTCAAATTGATTCTCCCAAGTTTCGTCTTGTCATTGATAGAATCAATCGTATAGGGAAAAAAGCTAAAATTCTCGATATTGGCGCAGGATACGGAGCGTTCATCAATCACCTACGTCAAGACGGTATAGATGCTACCGGGATC
>CAZXMD010000241.1:0-2075 GCA_964641635.1 uncultured Candidatus Finniella sp.
GATCTTCGACTTCATCGTGATGTAGTTGCGCTCTTTGCACTCGGTGCACTCCAGCTTCAAATTTCAATCTGGCAAACACATTATTACCGTGAATCGAAGCAGATGCTTCTTTATATCCACCAACGCCAATATCAGAAATAGAAAGAACTTCAAATTTCCAGCCTTTTAAGTCGGCATAGCGATGGTACATGCCAAATAAATCGGCAGCAAATAGGGCGGCTTCTTCTCCGCCAGTGCCAGCCCGAACCTCGATAATAGCATTTTTACTATCGGCGGCATCTTTTGGTAATAATGCAATTTTGACGATTTGTTCAAGAATTGGTAGTTGTTCATTTAAATGATGAATTTCATCTTCTATCATTTCTTTAGTGTCTGAATCCAATCCTTTTTCCAAAGCTAAAGATTTAGCGCCTTCTAAATCTTTAAAAGCCTTGTTATATTGATCTATTTTTTCAACAATGGGGGTTAGTTCAGAATATTCTTTTGAATATTTTACAAAGTCATCGCCAGTTATACCGCTTGATAATTTGTCTGATAAGTTGCTATGTCTTACTAAAATTTTATTTAAATTGTCTCTAAAGATCATAAATTTATTTATTTTGATGTTTTATTTTACTTCTAGCAGCAGCAACTCTAGCTATCGGCACGCGGTACGGTGAACAGGAAATATAATGAACCCCAATTTTATGAAAGAAGTCAATAGATTCAGGGTCACCTGCATGCTCGCCGCACACTCCGAGCGTCAAAGCGCTATTTGTAGACAAGCCCCGAGTAATAGCAGTTTCAACCAAAGAGCCCACGCCTTCTTTATCAATACAAATAAATGGATCATGAGTGAATATTTTTTGCTCTAAATAATCAGGTAAGAAAGATCCTATATCATCGCGTGAGATACCGAAAGTAGTCTGTGTTAGGTCGTTAGTACCAAAACTAAAATAATCTACCATAGGGGCTATTTTGTCAGCAACTAGCGCTGCTCTTGGTAGCTCAATCATAGTGCCAAGCTTGATGTTAAACTTCTGAGCAAATTTTTGCTCCATTTCGGCTATTTTTTCAGTAATATAAGCTTTGATTACTTTCAGTTCGTTAACTTCAGCAATAAGAGGAATCATTAATTCAAGTTTATGTTCAAATTTTTGTTCTTTTGTTACTTCATACATAGCGGTAAGGATAGCCTCTACTTGCATTGTATAAATTTCTGGGAATGAGATGCCAAGTCTACATCCTCTGTGTCCTAGCATAGGATTAATTTCATGCAAGGCGTGTAACCTATGCTCTATATCTGAAACATGCACTTCTAAACGCTGCGCCAATTCAGCTTTTTCCTTTTCGCCATGAGGTAAAAATTCGTGCAAAGGTGGGTCTAACAATCTGATATTCAACGGCAAACCTGCTAATACTGTAAATAAAGCTTTAAAGTCCGCAATTTGCAGTGGCAGTAGGGCGCTGATGGCTTTCATTCGATGTTCTAGGTCGCTAGCAATAATCATTTCTCGAACTAAAGGTATTTTTTCGGGATCAAAGAACATATGCTCGGTACGACACAATCCTATTCCGGTAGCGCCAAAATCTATAGCAACTTGTGCATCCAGTGTAGTTTCGGCATTGGCTCTGACGCCGAGAGTTTTTTCAGCATCAGCCCATTGCAAAATAGTTTTAAATTCGTCAGAAAATTGAGGTTGAATTAAATTTACTTCCCCGATAATAATATTGCCGGTTGTGCCATCTATAGTTATGGTGTCACCTTGTTTGATTTGATGACCCGTTGCAGTAGTAAAAAATTGTTCTTTTGTATTCACAACTAAGCCTTTAACCCCGCATACACAAGGAGTGCCCATACCACGCGCTACTACAGCTGCGTGTGAAGTCATGCCGCCCCTTGCGGTAATGATTCCTTCTGACAAATGCATGCCTTGAATATCTTCTGGGCTGGTATCATTTCTGACTAATATTACTTTATGGTGATGAGATAGTTCTTCCGCATCATATGGGGAAAAAACAGCTATACCAGTTGCAGCGCCTGGCGAGGCGGGAAGTCCACTAGCGATTATTTGCGGTTTATTGGCATAATTAAT
>CAZXMD010000242.1:0-2037 GCA_964641635.1 uncultured Candidatus Finniella sp.
TTGAGATGCGCCAGGCGCTCCTCATCAAGGAACCTGGCGATGGGGCCTTTGGCAATGCCTTCTGAAAAGGTAATATATCCAAGGCCAGGCGCGCCGAGGCCACGGGCCCAGTCATTCAGTTTATCAAAAAAACTGCGGGGTTGAGCAGCGGCCTTGGGGGCAGGGATGGCCCGCACAACAGCGCCGTTATCAATGGCATTCTGGAATACTGCAAAGGTGGAGCCACGAAACACGTCGGTTACATCGCAAATCTCAAGGGGATTGCGTAAATCAGGCTTGTCGGAGCCGTATTTCAGCATGGATTCATCATAGGGAATGCGGGGGAAGGGCGGTGGCGTCACAGGTCGACCCTTGGAAAACTCATCAAATACCCCGTGCAGAACAGGTTCTGTTGCGGCAAATACGTCTTCTTGGGTGACAAAAGACATTTCAAGGTCAAGTTGATAGAACTCGCCGGGAGAGCGGTCAGCGCGTGCGTCTTCATCGCGAAAACACGGGGCGATCTGGAAATAGCGGTCAAAACCAGCCACCATAAGCAACTGCTTGAACATTTGCGGTGCTTGGGGCAGGGCATAAAAATGCCCGGGATTCAAGCGGCTGGGAACAAGAAAGTCCCGGGCGCCCTCAGGGGAAGATGACGTCAGAATCGGTGTCTGGAATTCCATAAACCCCTGGTCGATCATCCGGCGGCGAATTGATGAAATAATGGCGGATCGTAAAATAATATTGGCGTGCAATTTTTCACGGCGCAAATCAAGGAAGCGGTAAGCCAGGCGGGTTTCTTCAGGGAATTCAGCATTGCTGTTGACCTGGAGAGGCAGCATATCAGCCTGAGACTGAAGCGTAATGGTCTCGATTTGAACTTCGATCTCGCCCGTTTCCATTTTTGGATTGACGGTGTCCGGCGTTCGTTGAACGACCGTCCCATTCAGCGTGATGACACTTTCATTGCGCAAAGACTCTGCCTGGGCGAATGCCGGGCTGTCAACGTTTATGACACACTGTGTAAGGCCATAATGGTCACGCAAATCAATGAACAGCAAGTTCCCATGATCCCGTTTCCGATGAACCCAGCCGGAAAGGCGTACGGATTTTCCAGTGTGAGATTGACGTAATTCACCGCAATGATGTGTTCGATAGGGATGCATAATAATCACTTATTTTAAATTTGACTTATCCAATAGAAACCAATTCAATGTCAAAAATCAAGTCTGCATTTGGTGGAATAGCACTGCCGGCACCTCTGGCGCCATAGCCGAGATTGGCTGGAATGAGGAGGCGCCGTTTGCCGCCCACAGACATTGTTAAAAGACCCTCGTCAAACCCAGCAATGACTTGACCAACACCAGCCATAAATTGGAGGGGCGCTCCCCGGTCATAGGAATTGTCAAAAGGCGTGCCATCTTGCAAGGTTCCCCGATAATGAACGCTGACTGTTTGCCCTTTCTGAGGTGTGTCACCATCTCCAATGACGGTGTCAATATATTGCAGTCCGGATGCGGTTGTAATGGTCTGTGTCATGGGTACAATCTCCTAATTAAGTACGTTTTATGTAAATTGTCATATTTAAGCCTGAAGAAACAAGCCTTATTTTGAGAAGTGAGGAGATCTGGTGACAAGGTCAAGCTGAAAAAGTGTGATTATATTGTAACCTTGCCTATTTAGATGTATAGAATAGATCAGAAAAACAAAGAGGCCAGAAAAAGAGAAACCTTATGACCAAATACGTTGTTGCTGCTCTCTATAAATTTGCGGATCTGCCTGATTTTGAGGCAATGATCCCTCCCTTAAAGGCCTTGTGTGACGCACACAAGGTAAAGGGGACGTTATTGCTGGCACAAGAAGGGGTGAATGGAACAATTGCGGGATCGCGAAAAGGTATTGATGCGGTTGTGAAGCATCTTCGCGATGACAAGCGCCTTGAGGGATTGGAATATAAAGAATCTTTTGCCACTGAGCAGCCTTTTTACCGGATGAAAGTGCGCCCCAAAAAGGAAATCGTCACCCTTGGTGTGCCAGGTGTTGATCCTAATAAAA
>CAZXMD010000243.1:0-2004 GCA_964641635.1 uncultured Candidatus Finniella sp.
CAGCGATTCGATACCGATGCTGCTAGTTAACTTACCATACTGCGCCAGGTCGCCGCCATAGCCGAAGCGATAGGAAAATGATAAGGGAAAATTTCCTATCCTGAAACCGAGCAGGACTTTAACTGTGGACGCCCGGAAAGGATTTTCTACTCCGGTTTCATAACTTAAACGGATTTTATTTACAAAACTTGAATCAACGAAACATGTCAAGGAAACCAGAATGCCGTTGACGTTATTCCTTGAAAAATTTTCGCCATACCAATCGCGTTCCCATGAATTGTATTCCTCCTTGTGATTTAACCCCCTAAATAACCGGACAAGATTAGCATTAATTTTAACTAATCATGTCAGAAGGAAAAAAAGCCAAGGTCCGCAGGACAAAAGAAGAGAAGCTTCGCATCATCGAAGAGGTCAAAAAGCACGGTGTATCAATCACTTGCGCTAAATATGGAATCTATCCTACGAGCTATTACCAATGGGTAGAAAAACTCCAGGAGATGGGTGAAAAGGGTCTGCAACATGGCATGACCAAGGAGCATTTAAAGGAAATCCGCCGGCTTCAAAAGGAGAATGACGAGTTAAGGAAGCTGGTTGCCGATCAGCAGCTGGAATCCCGGATGAAGGACGAACTTTTGAAAAAAAAGTATGCACTTCCGAAAGGAAAGCGATTGCCATGAAATACCAGGCAGAAGGTATGAGAAGAGATAGAGCACTTGAGATCGCATCCTTGTCCAAACACCAGTATTATCATCAGCCCTCATGCGGTAAAAATCGCGGACGACCAAAAACCACGCACACGCTGAAAAAAGTGAGCAGTGCCACAATATCGGTGAATGATAATGATGTGATAGCAGAGATGATTGGGATCGACTCTGATCCCGATTTGAGGTGTGGAGCCAGACGCATGACATTTCAGTTGCATTTGCTCGGATATGTGATTAACAGGAAGAAAGTGGCACGCCTGATGAAAGAAAATGGTTTGACAAAAAAGGGAAGAAAGCAAGCAAAGAAGATATATGCCAGATATCGGATCGTTACTCCAATAGAGCCATTGGTGGTGCTGGAAATGGATATCAAGCAAGTTTGGATTGTACGTGACAGAAGGAGTGCATATATACTTACGGTGCTGGATACCTTTACTCGTGAAACATTGGCCTGGGCAGTAAGCTTCAGCATTACATCCCGAGAAGTGAAATTGATTTGGAACTACATCATAATCGATCATCTAGAACCCGCCGGAATGGCTTCTAGAGCAATACGCGTTGAGATCCGCAAT
Source organism: uncultured Candidatus Finniella sp. (assembly GCA_964641635.1). Taxonomy (GTDB): domain Bacteria; phylum Pseudomonadota; class Alphaproteobacteria; order Paracaedibacterales; family VGCI01; genus VGCI01. Next base: position 1,277 of record CAZXMD010000243.1, read on the forward strand.
GATGGAGGCCCGCAATTTGCAGCCAAAATAGTTCAGGAATATTTTGATCACAATGGGTTGCACCAGGTGTTTACTCATCCGTATACACCACAGGAAAACGGCCACATTGAAAGTTTTCATAGTATTCTGAGTGCAAGTATTGACAAGGAATATCTTACCATTGTGGAGTTGGAAAATCGTCTGCACCGGTTTTACTATATGTATAACCACAAGCGGACACATACCGGAACGATGGGACTACCTCCAGCGATTTTTAAAAGGGCCTGGGAAAACGATCTTGTTATGACTTGCTATGATAGCATCAAAAAGGTTAAAATGAAACTGAGAGCACCTATCTATGAAATACCGGGCATCCTGAGTCAGAGAGAGCATCTTGCAACAAAAAAGAATCGCGCGAAGCGCACCATAAAAAATAATATTGGCGGAGAAAAAACGTCCTCCGCCAATCACGCCGCAACACCGGTTTACCCATCGTCGTCGGTCGCATCTTGCGATATAAAGAAAAGTGATAAATATGTATTAATTTAGAAACCGCGAAAATTGTCCGATCAATAGGGGGTCAAACCAAAATCAACCTTGTAATAAGCTTGAAAAAATACTAAAGCTACAATTAATCTTAAAGAAGAAGATCCATAATCAAAATAAAATGGGTTATATTTTATAAAAACTGAAACATCTTGAACTCCGCTTCTTTTGTTTTCATAATTTAAATTGTTTAAAACCTCTTG
>CAZXMD010000244.1:0-2000 GCA_964641635.1 uncultured Candidatus Finniella sp.
TACAGTCTGCTGCCTTTAACCACTCGGCCACCCTTCCAGCCCTTACTCTTCCTGATCTAGTGGATTTTAGGCACCTCTGTCAACGAAAGAATGATTTATTTTACGTATTTCGTCAATTTTTATCCCCTTATGCCCTCAAGTCTTGTAAACTCTATCCTATGAACACAATAAATACAAATAAACAACTTAAAGAGTTCTGTCACCCTCTTCTTGCATCCAAAGCCCCCCTTGCCATCGGTATCGATACGGAATTTATACGGGAACGGACCTACTGGCCAGTCTTGTGCCTCATTCAAATAACAAGCTCTCTTTCAAATCCCCGGGAGGCTATCCTTATTGATCCTTTCTCAAACCTTGACTTAAGCCCCTTTCAGGCTTTGCTTGCCGCTTCCCACATTACAAAGGTTATTCACTCCGCTCGTCAAGACATAGAAATATTCTGGCATGAGTGGGGCACCCTTCCCACAACTTTTTTTGACACACAAGTTGCAGCAATGGTCTGCGGACTGGGAGAGGGAATTGGATATAGCGGTTTGGTGAAATCCCTTTTTGATTGTGATCTCGAAAAAGACTCACAATATACGGATTGGACACGCCGTCCTTTAACAGAAAAGCAGATTACTTACGCCAAAGCAGATGTGATCCATCTTCTTCCTGCTTTCGATCTGTTATCAAAACAACTGGACGAGCTCAACCGCTGGGACTGGATGACCGATGACCTGGCAACCCTCCTCAGCTCTCAAACCTATAGCATAGACCCTGAGCACGCTTGGCTGCGAATCCATACCCATCGCCAAAAACCCCAAAACCTTGCCTTATTGCAGGATATATGCGCCTGGAGAGAAGTGAATGCCACACAATTGAATGTGAATCGGGGGCGTCTTTTGAGGGATGAATGTATTTTGAAGATTGGCTTGTCTTTGCCAAAAACAATTGACGACCTTCAGGTGGTGGCAGACTCCCGCACCCTAACGCCCGTTCTGGCGGAAGAATTATTCACTCTCTATCAAGCAGCGCTTAAAAAGCCCAAAGCCCTTTGGCCAGAAGCACCTAAAAAACACGTTTTGTCCATGCCTGCCCGTCAGCGCCTGGGAATTTTGCGCGACCGGTTAAATGAGGTTGCTCAAAACCTTAATGTTCCCGCCCGTCTCATCGCCCCCAAGCATGATCTCATCGCCCTTGCCGAGGGTCATCGGGAGAATAACCGCATCATGACCGGCTGGCGCTATGAGGTTTTTGGGCATATGGTGGAAAATATGTTAGTTTTTCAATAACGCTCTGTTTTAACGAAGAATAATTGATACCGTTAAGTGATCTTTTTGCTTTTAAGTTGCACGGCAACTAATCTGCGCCATACCAGAGTTTGTTTTCACTCACAATATGGCGGCCCCTTAAGGGGACTGAGACGTGGATCAGTTTTACCTGAGAGCCACTAACACCTCTTTAGTATACTATTTAAGATGTTTTGTCAAATTTGCAAGGCCTAAAGCATTTAAAATACACTCTTTAACCGTTAACATTTGGCTCTTTGATATTGTTGTATAATAATAATCTCGTTTTCCGGCACTATTCCTTCCAACTCGTATAAAATCTAACCTATGGAAGCCAACAGAATTCACCCTGTCTCCCTTTATCCATAATCCCTTGCTTTCAAAGCATTCTGGCAAGGGAGGGATAATATCAATCAGCGCATGATACGGCATCTTAGGAACCGGTTCAGTCGTGCTTAGGGCAACTATGGTGCATAACCCGGGCCTTCCTTTTATTCGAGGACTTACAATGATGACTGGCCTTCTCTTAACCATTTCAGGCACCTGAAACCCTTGGTTAAAATTACATAAGAGTATAGAACCTTTTTGGGGATGTTCCTTTATTGGCATTTCTTAGTAACCCATAATAAAATGAGAGCACATAAAAACTTTGGTATCTTATCCACAAAATGATCAAGCAGCAACAGGAAATAACTTAGCCTCTATACAAAATTTAAAAACAGCCGATGA
>CAZXMD010000245.1:0-272 GCA_964641635.1 uncultured Candidatus Finniella sp.
ACTCTCACCAAAACAAATTCGGAAGGGTAAGGATAAGAGGAAGGGTAAGAACGCAGAAGATTTTCCAAGCAAGCTTTGCAAGGCCGCCACAAAGGCAGCTTTTTGTTCGGAGTAAAATATAGATGAGAACCCTGTCTTTGCCGGCAGGCCCATTCGGGGTTGTTAACCTCATTCTTGATTTCCTATTTCCTTAGGATCAATTATATATCCAAATTCAGAATTATATAGTGTTGAATTCCCTTGATTTGAATCCTAAAGAAATCCACTTCGTA
>CAZXMD010000245.1:282-1992 GCA_964641635.1 uncultured Candidatus Finniella sp.
AACCCTGTCTTTGCCGGCAGGCAGGCAAGGGTTCGTAAGTGCTTTCTGCACAATTCAAACGTTAGTGCAGAATTTTGCCAAGAAAGACTTATGCTTTTCCCTTATTCGATACGATGAGATTCGAATCGTATAATCGAATGGGAACAAGAGAAGTGCTTTCTGTACAATTCAAGCCTTACGAAGAACTTTACCAAAAAAGACTTACGCTTTCCCCTTATTCGATCACAACGAGCTGGCAAATTATCTGATCGAAAAGGAACAAGTAAATCCTATCCTCCCTTATGTAATTATCTTCTCTGCTAAACTGATATATATCAAAACGCATTTGTAATCCTTAGTAACCAGATTATGAACCCTCCCTCTCAACATCCTTTATTTGTAGAATTGAAGGCCTTAAATTTGCCGGTAAATGACTTCGCTGTTTTTGGATCAGCGCCGATGTGGATTCATGGACTTAAAGAGCTAAATAATGACATAGACTTAGTTGCAAGAGGGGAGGCTTGGGAGAAGGCTATTACCTTAGGATCAATCACAACTACTCCAACTGCAAGTCGTGTTGTTAGGTTACTTGATGGAAAAATAGAGATTTTTGATACTTGGGGACCTGGCGAATGGGACATAAACCAAATAATAGATAATGCAGAAGAGATAGATGGGGTAAAGTTTGTTAGTCTATCTGATGTAGCAAGATGGAAGGAAATATATGGACGTGAGAAAGACTTACAACATTTAGCTTTGATCAAACAATACTTAGAGCGAAACCGGCGGTAACCCCATGAAAAAATGCAATCCAAGTACGATCATTAAATGAATTCAATTACTTACTCGCTAAAACTTAACGAATCTCCATTCTCACGAATAAAGTCTGGTCAAAAGACTATCGAACTTCGATTATTTGATGATAAGCGCAAGCAAATCAGGCTTGGTGACTTTATCGAATTTAGACTACAGCCAGAACTTGAAGAAACAATCAAAACTCAAGTAACAGGTTTACTAAATTATCCTATGTTTTCAGATTTAGTTAACGATTTACCTTTAGAGTATTTTGGTTGCGAGACAAAACAGCAAGCATTAGAAGAGGTGAGCAAATTTTATCCAGAAGAGGACCAGGTTCTGAACTCCGTTTTAGGAATTAGGATCAAAATAGTAGAGAATGTCCAAGACTAAACTCAAAAAAGACAAATTTGCATCCGCACGTGGTGGGGTTAGCAAGCTCATCAGTCTAGGCTGCAGCAAATGCAATTCCCCCATACTCAAGTATCAGAAAGACGGTAGCGGGGCATTAATCCGAATGTACATGGATAGAATCCAATCTAGTGAAATTAACCTACCCGATGCTTCAAGCGTAACCTCTCTATCAGACCTTAAAGCGATCATTTGCCCTAACTGCAAACAACTCCTGGCTACGCCTATGGTTTACAAACCAGAATCACGCTTGGCCTATAGAATTCAACGAGGAGCGTTAACAAAGCGAGTTACCTAGCTATCTTTGAGTGTAACCTTCCATGCTAAAATCCGCCAGTTTGAAAATATAAAAGGAGTTTTGTAATGCAGTCAAAACATATTGTGTTATTGAGTTGGGGAACAATGGGGGACATCGCCAAGTTTTGGCTTTTGTCTAGGTTCTTGGTAAAGCAAGGTTTTCGGGTAAGTTTAATTATCCCTAAAGAATATAAGCAATCTACCTTGAACTTCACCAAAGGGGCGCAG
>CAZXMD010000246.1:0-1189 GCA_964641635.1 uncultured Candidatus Finniella sp.
CTAAATTAATATCAGGGGCAAAAATTATGGGCTTATCACTTTGAATGGAGTTAAAGACTTTCACTGCATTGGCCGAAGTGCACACCACATCGCTCATCGCCTTTATTTCTGCGCTGCAATTTACGTAGGTAACTACTGGTGAACCCGGGTGCTTTTCAATGAATGATTTAAATTCATCCGGTAGGCACGAATCAGCCAAGGAGCAACCGGCCATTACATCAGGAAGCAATACTTTGCGTGTGGGATTAAGTATTTTAGCTGTTTCAGCCATAAAATACACTCCGGCTATTACCAAAATATCAGCTGTTGAGGCAACGGCATCATGCGCCATTTGTAAACTATCGCCCACCATATCTGCTACTTCTTGTATTTCAGGTTCCTGGTAATAGTGCGCAAGGATGATAGCCTTTTTGCGTCTCTTGATCTCTCTGATTTCCGCTGCGATTGTTTGCTTTTCCTCCAGATCAGTCATTGCTACAAATATTTTATATAACACCTTCTTCGCTTGTGTTGTTGTGTGTCATAGTAGGTCCATAGCGATCGTACTCTCTTATTGCTTTCCAGTTCTGGATTTGCTTCGGCTAGGGAAATGTTATTGCGAATATAGTTTTTGTTGATTGCCTCTATGAGTAATGCATTTACTCCCTTACCCTGGAAGTCGGGATGAATGGCAACGAGGCAAAGCTCCGCCATATTGTTTTTTCGTAACGCTTTCATAATGTGAAAAAAACCAAAGGGAAATAAAGACCCATTGGCTTTTTGCAGCGCCCTTGAAAGTGATGGCATCGTAATTCCTAATGCAATTAACATACCTTCTTGATCGACTACCAACGCCACAAAGTCTTTGCGAATAACAGGTAAGTACCTCCTTATATAAAAGTGAATTTGTTTTTCTGTTAAAGGAACCACCCCATGCAAATGGCCATAGCACGAATTTATCAATTCAAATATGGAGCGGGCATAAGTCTTTATATTATTTGATTTGTTAAAATTAACTACAGCAAGCTTGCTTCGCCTTTTAACAATAGATGCCACCTGACTAATTTTTTCTGGTACTTTTTTTGGAATTGAAATTCTATATTCAACCCAATCCACCTCCTTATGATATCCGGCTTTTTCAAGGTGGGTCGCGTAGTAAGAATAATTATACTGTTCTGCGAGTGTTGCTAATTGATCATATCCCTCCACT
>CAZXMD010000246.1:1199-1959 GCA_964641635.1 uncultured Candidatus Finniella sp.
TTGGTCCATGCACAGCATCCATGCCTTGTTCAACGGCCCATTGTTCGATCTGACGGAGTAAAGCAAATGCAACTGTTTCATCATCTTCAAAATCAAACCACGCGAAACGAGCATATTTTTTTCCCCAGCGCTTGATATATGCATGATTAAGAATGCCCGCAATCCGACCAACAATTTTTTTTTCTCTATAAGCCAGCCAATATTTCGCCTCGCAGTGATCGAAGGCCGGATTGGAAGGTTGCAGGGTTATCCTTTCATCGGATTTAAGCGGAGGAACATAGAACGGATTGCCCCGGTAAAGGCGGTATGGAAAACCAATAAAATCGTCAAGTTCCGCAGGAGAGCTAACTTCTTTAATAAGGAGCTTTAGTTGGCCTGGGTTCTCCGCCAACACGGCAACATCCAATACATCTTCCATGCGTATGCGTAATTTATCTGGTCTCAAATTTATAAAAAAAAAGATAAAATTATCTTTATATATTTTACTTTTGCTGCAAATTGATAGGCGTTAAAACTTCAAGTGTTGAAGGAGTAAATACCCGCTATTTATAAATCAAATGATTACACTGACTAAAATTTTTCGATTTGAATCCGCACACGCCATTCATGGTTATCCGGGTGCTTGTGCTAACATCCACGGACATTCGTATGAATTACACGTAAGTGTTGCCGATAAGCAGGGAGGGGAAAATTTCATTGACGGTATGGGCATTGTGATGGACTTCAAAGACCTGAAAACGATTGTTCAGGAATCCGTGAT
>CAZXMD010000247.1:0-1956 GCA_964641635.1 uncultured Candidatus Finniella sp.
AATGCACTTTTTGCATCCTTATGAGTGTAGTAATCATCTACACTTTTCAAACCTGCCAAATGTATTTTATTTCTTTTGCTCCTAATTCTACTTTACGAAGTTAGGTTTCTGTTTGGATTTTATAGCATCGATCTATATCGTATTGCCTTTTGAGGTGCCTTTTCGTCATTTGCCCCAGCTTGGTTTCCATATCCTCATGAGTGCCAAAAATGCTTGTAATGACCAATATCCTGGCATCCCTGATGCTCATCAATGGTGCTTCTTGTTGGTTTGCTATCTTTTGTTGCAACAAAAACAGCCCCGCCATGAGGACCAACGCATGGTGATGGTGCCATCCGTTCCATTTCCTTACCTGATAGTCGGACATTCCAAGTTCATTTTTCGCATCGTCAAAAGTCCGCTCCACCCAATATCTTTGTACTTGAAAGTAAGCATATTCCCTCGGGGTGTAATCTTCCAATTTACCGTTGCTAAAGCTATATTTGGTGTCTTTTGTGCCATCCATGGCTTGTGTTATGATCAAGGTCTGTTCGACAACCTCTTGGTCATCCCCTTGGGCAATCCATATGGCTTTGGTATGTACTTTTAGCTTTTTCCATCCCTTATGGGTTTTCCTTATCTTCTTCTCCACCACCCAATCCTCATTGGTAAGTTGTTTCATATAGGCATCAAGCCGTATTGGCTCTATGTGAGGTTGTGGCTTTTTCGATGGGCGCCCCATTTTGCCATTTCGTTCTGGGATAGCGAATATGGGGAGTGAAGTGAACATTTTCTCATCTTTATGCACATCTAGGACATAAAATCGCCCACGATCATCGAGGCCTTTGCGCAAAGTGCTGTTGTGGCCGTAGAAGCCATCTCCCCCTACCCAGTCAAACTCGATGCCTTCATTGATTTTCTGATCTATCATTTCCAGGGTAAGTCCTGGCTTGGTCTTGAATGCCATGTGTTCCTTGGGGATCCCTGCCGCTTTGCACCGTTTTTTGTCTTCTATCCAATTTTTCGGGATAAACAAGCGCTCATCCACCAGCGCGGCCCTGTTCCCATTCACCATGGATAGGTAGACGCCTACCTGGCAGTTTTCAACTTTTCCCACTACCCCTGCATATTGCTTGGCTACCCCTACTGATTTGACACCTTTTTTCAGGTGTGCCGATTCGTCAACGATTAGGCCGACGGGCAGCTTGCTGGCAGCTTTACAGGTTTGCAAGGTATCAGAAGTTTCTTTGGCCACCCTGGACAAAACAGCTTCGTGGTCCCATTTGGAGCCCGTTATGAAATGTTGGTAGGCCCTGTATTCGCTATCTGGTATTTCTTCTTCCATTCTTTCCATGTTGGCATGTCCTTTTTCAAGGGTTAAAAGGCCTTGGATATATTGAAGGGCCTTTGGGGTTTGGTTGTGTTTGGCAACTTGAAAAAGGTCGTTGAAGGCATTGACAAATAAAGCGAGGTAACTTGCTGATTTACAATAACTTGGAAAATTTTTGAATGTTTTTTTATCCGATTGAGTTTTCACTTGCATGAATATCAATCGGTCGTTGAACAATAATTTTTTACACCTCTAATATACTGAATATCAATGACTTAACAGTAATTTACACCACTTATTTTAATCTGTTTTATCTTCGTAAAGTAGAATTAAAAACTCTGCAAATTATACAGTGGACTGGTTAGCGAAGGAATCGTGCCTATCAACGCGACAGTACGAAAGAATTTTTAAAGAGCGAATGGGCGTCTCTCCGAAATATTTCACAAAAATAGCAAGATTTGAAAATGCCTTTCGAATGAAGAACAAATCACCTAATTCCGATTGGCTGACGATTGCTTTACAATGCGGTTATTACGATTATCAACATCTGGTCAAAGATTACAAAGACCTGACACTTAAAAGCCCCAACGATTTTCACAAGTTAGACCTTTCGTCACCTGAAAGAGCTTTTGGCGATAAAGATATTT
>CAZXMD010000248.1:0-1951 GCA_964641635.1 uncultured Candidatus Finniella sp.
GGGCCCAGGCCGTGGCGGCCCTGGCCGATGGCACCGCCACCGTGCCCCCGGTGGCAACCCAGTTGGCGAGCGTGGTGTATGTGCGATCAAGAAACTGGGCAGGGGCCGCCAGCCCGATGCCTGCCATGAAGGGTATCAGGATAAGAACTTGTGTTGGTACATTCGTAATGCCGATGGCCTTATCAAGTAAATTATTCCGGATGAAGTCGGTAACGGGGAATGTAAAATAAAGCAGCGTTCCACAACGCGCAATAACAGGAGCGATGCGTTCCCCAAAATAACCGCAAGTTTCTTGGGGTTTTAATAGCCGGAGGATTTGCTCATGCTCTTTCCAAATTAACCCGTTTTCCTTGATAGATATGAAAGGAAGCGCAACGCCATAAGCAACCGCGGCGATAGCGCCAACTGCTATAGAAACTCCGTCAGAAACGCCAATGTAGGTACACAACGAATAGGGAAGAGCATAGGAAACCAAAAGCTCAGCCGGGATGCTGAGAAATTGGGTAACCCGACTGGAATACTTAGAAATTTTTGTGCTCCAGAAGTTCCAACCTTTTATCCAGGGGGGAACTGTATGGGATATGGCCATCATTTTTTCAAAAACCCTTTGATATTTTGGTTTGCTCAATTCATCAAGGGGCGTTGTAGTGCGAAGCGAAGAAATTGCGGACGGTTGTGTTGAAAGGATAAGGTCATCTGAACCTAACGAAGGAGTGAAAGAGTTCCCCCCTCTTCCTTGTCCTTCCTCTAAAAGAAGAGGATCGCTATTAACCCTTACATCCGGAGAAAAGGGCATTTCAATAACATTGAGGTCTATCCCCAGTTCTCTTGTTTGTTGCGTTAGCCCGTTATCTTTAATATATTCTTTCGTTTCTTTTAGGGGATCAAGACAGGCTTCCTTTAGTTCCTCCTCATCTTTCTTTTTGTAATGGCGGTAGGTGTGTCTGTTGACATCATTCGTTGCGCGCACCAGGATGAAATAGATAGGGATAAGGGCGAGGGTTCCAAAAATGCCTCCCAGAATGCGGTAGTCACCCCAGCCGCTTACCCGAGATTCCGTATTCATAAGAAGGGCAAAGTAAAGCCCTCCCCAAAAGGCGAGTTGAACGAATTGAGTGAGATAGGAGCGCGACCCTGATTCAAACCATGGGTAGTCACGCTCAAAGGCGCTTTCCTGTGTTTTGATAACGTCGGGAGATGTCTGTTTGAAATATTGAGAGGCGCCGTTATAAGTTGAAATGAGCGCGGCGATAGCAATGGGGGTGGCGACGGCGGCTACCAAAGCCCAGCTTTCCCAGCCAACGTCCGGGATAATATTTGTCGTGAGTCCCAGTGACAGGAGCCCAATGATGGCTGTGGGAACGAAAACTTGCCCCGTGGGGAAAATGGGAACTAAAGAAGCAACACCACTGACAACTTGCCTAACCGATTCAGGGACGGCCACCCGTGAGACGGTTGGGGCATATAATTTTTCTAAAAGGGTTTGGTCCTGGTTGCCGGAAAGAGACCGAAGGGATACTTGGGATCCCTCTCCTGCTTGGAGGGTATCCGGCACATCGTCTCTCATAGAGCGGTTAGGAGTAAGAAATTTTGTATATTCATCTTCATCATCACCAAACTGAGCCGAATTGACACCAACTGACCAAAAAAGGGTCAAAATAAAGAAAAAAAGGCCAGCTATTTTTTTGTGTTTTAACATGAAGTTGTTCCTTTGTTCCTAATAGGTTTTAGGCAAATTTCCTTTTCCGGAAGCAGTTATAGTTTGGAATATGCCGGAGCAGGTCTTTAATAAGGTTAAACCCTGTGAAACCGAAAGGCAAGAATATTTGATAATTTTTCATATAATTTTTGACTAATTTCCTTATTAACCTGAGTTGTGGATTAATCCAACGCAGACAAACAAAAAAATCAATAGGTTACGTCATTGCGAGGAGCGAAGCGACGCGGCAAT
>CAZXMD010000249.1:0-258 GCA_964641635.1 uncultured Candidatus Finniella sp.
TATTTAAATCTCACCGGACAGGAATTATTTGCAGTGGGTGAGTTGAAGAAACGAATATTGATAGAGCAGAAAGGAAAAATGATCCGTTTGAATGTTTCCATGCCTGAGCCCGTAATTGCCGCACAAGTTAATTCTATGGTTTTAGATCGTTTGATTTCCTATGTGACTGAATACAAGGTAGGAAGGCAAAGAAGAAACATGGAATTTATTGAGGAAAGAGTTCTCGAAACAGAAAAAAAGTTTAATGAAGCCCAAATG
>CAZXMD010000249.1:268-1935 GCA_964641635.1 uncultured Candidatus Finniella sp.
TTGGCCTCATTTCGGGACTCTAACCAAGGCTTAATTTCCAGAAGGGTGAGTACCAAAGAGGAGCAACTTGAATTTGAGTTCAACATAGCCTTTAACATTTACAATTCGCTGAAGCAAGAGATGGAGCAGGCAGCCATTCAACTCAAAAAAGAAACTCCGATTTTTACAGTTTTGGAAAAAGCTGCCATACCTTTAGGTGCTTCAAAGCCTAACAAACCTTTGATTCTTATTTTCTCGATTTTTTTGGGATTGTTCGTGGGAGTGTTGGTTAATCTTTATAAAGTATTAGTAGAAAATATCAAATCTAATTATTGATGGCATCCATTCAAATGGTAGATCTCCGTACGCAGTACGAGCTGATCAAAACAGAAGTTGATCAAGCAATTCAACACGTATTAGATACCACTGCATTTATAAACGGCCCTGACGTTAAGGCGTTTTCTGAGGAGTTAGCGAACTATACAGGGGCAAAATTTGTGATTCCCTGCGCCAACGGTACCGATGCTTTACAAATTGCCATGATGGCCTTGGACTTTAAGCCAGGAGATGAAATCATCGTGCCTACTTTTACCTATGTGGCTACTGTGGAAGTTATTGCCCTGTTGGGGTTAAAGCCCAAATTTATAGATGTCCTTCCTGACACCTATGAGTTGGATCCAAGAGCGCTCGAAAATGCCATTGGACCCAAAGTTGTAGGCATAGTACCGGTACACTTATACGGTCAATGCTCCAACATGGAGTTCATTCTGAATTTTGCCCGGGCAAATGACCTTAAAGTAATAGAGGATACAGCACAGGCAATAGGGGCTTTTTATACATTTTCTGATGGGCGCAAGGCCCAGGCTGGTACTATGGGCGATGTCGGTACGACTTCCTTTTTTCCTTCAAAAAATCTCGGCTGCTATGGAGATGGAGGAGCGATGTTTACCAATGACCCTGTTTTGGCTGAAAAACTCAGAATGATTGCCAATCATGGTCAGAAAAAGAAATATTACCACGATTCGATTGGAGTTAACTCCCGGTTGGATACACTTCAGGCAGCTATTTTGAGAGTAAAGCTCCGACATTTGGATCGGTATTCTGCCTCCCGAAACGAAGTTGCGGATCGGTACGACAAAGCTTTTGTGAACCATCCCAATATCAAAACTCCCAAGCGGGCAGCCAATTCGACCCATGTGTTTCACCAATATACAGTTCAGGTGGAAGGTGCCTCAAGGGACGAGTTGAAGGCTTATCTTCAGGAAAAAGGAGTGCCCACTATGGTTTACTATCCAGTTCCTTTGCATAGACAAAATGCCTACTTGGAATATGGGTACAGCGAAGGGGATTTTCCAATTGCCGAATCGCTATGCAAGAAGGTCTTGTCTTTACCGATTCATACTGAAATGAAAAGCGAACAACAAGATTTTATAATCAACACCATTAAGTTTTTTTTTACCAAATGAAGGAATATTACGCACATGAAACAGCCATCGTAGATGAAGGCTGCGAAATCGGAAAAGGAACCAAAATTTGGCACTTTTCGCACCTGATGCCCAACTGTAAGCTGGGAGAAAACTGCAACATCGGCCAAAACGTGGTAATTTCGCCTGAGGTTGTGTTGGGAAATAATGTGAAAGTTCAAAATAACGTCTCCATTTATACAGGTGTTACCTGTGAAGATGATG
>CAZXMD010000250.1:0-1919 GCA_964641635.1 uncultured Candidatus Finniella sp.
TCGAGTTCGAAGACAAGTTTATGTTCCAATTAAATATAAAAACCAGATTTTGGGCAAGAACTTCTAATTAATGGCCTCAGCAGAGTAGTCAATAATCTTTAACACTGCGTCTCTGCGCCTTCTGCGCCCCTGCGTTAAAATAGGTGAGAAAAAGGAGTAAAATGACAGCACGACTCGTTGCAAAAGCACACCTCTCTGCAAAAGGTTTAATCAACAAAGCAAGAGAAGTTTTCAAAAAGGTTAAAGAGCCTCCAAAGGGAGGTCAGGGGAAGCAAAAAGATATCTCGATTACTGACTGTCTTTCTTCTGCGCTAGCCATATTTAAGCTGAAGTTCCCTTCGCTTCTACAATTTGAAGATGCCCTCTCAGATGAACACATCAAGCAGAACATCAAGAATCTATTCGAAGTAAAAAATGTCCCGTGTGACACCTATATGAGGGAAAGATTAGACGAGGTTGATCCAAAAGACATCCGCCCCGCATTCAAGAAGGTGTTTTCAACTCTGCAAAGAGGAAAAAAGCTGGAAAAGTTCGTTTTTTTAGACGGCAAATACCTCCTTCTAAATGACGGGACAGGATTTTTTTCATCCAAAAAAGTTCACTGTGAAAACTGTTGTGAAAAGCATCATAAAAAAGATGGTTCTGTTAGCTACTACCATCAAATGCTAGCAGGAGTCATCGCTCACCCAGATCTAAAAGAAGTTATCCCTATATGTCCTGAACCAATAATGAAAGAAGATGGAGCAAAGAAAAATGATTGCGAAAGGAACGCCTCGGAACGGTTGCTACGAGATTTCAGAAGAGAACATCCCCATTTACCAGTTATTGTTGTGGAAGATGCACTGTCGTCTAATGGTCCACATCTTAAATTGCTTAAGGAACTCAATATGAGTTTCATTACCGTAGTGAAGCCTGATGGAAATAAGTTTCTATTCGATTGGGTGGAGGGTTTTGACTGGAGCCAAGATCTCTCGAAACGGATCGAATCCCAAGGGGAGTTTTCCTTTATTGATGATAAGGGTAGAACGCATAAATTCAGGTTCGTCAATGAGGCTCTCCTTAACGATACGCATAAAGACCTGAAAGTGAACTTCCTGGAGTACCGGGAGATTAGTAAAGAGGGAAAGACCCTTTATCATAACACTTGGATTACAGACATAGAGATCACAGAGTTAAATGCATATGAAATCGCCCGAGGAGGAAGATCTCGCTGGCACATAGAAAATGAAACCTTTAATACGCTCAAGAATCAAGGCTACCACTTTGAGCATAATTTCGGACACGGTTACAAAAATTTAAGCACTGTTTTTGCGCAGCTTATGATGTTGGCATTCCTGATAGATCAGTCAGAACAGCTAAGTTGCGGATTATTTCAGGGAGCACTAAAGCAGTCAAGATCAAAGAAAACATATCTTTGGAGAACCATCAGAGAGTTATTTGCAACACACATAGTTCCCTCCTGGGAGGTGTTATATCTGGCAATAATCAACACGAACAACAGAGAAATAGCCGTTTTGAACACCTCGTAAAAACAAAGCTCAATAGTGGTAGCCTTGATCCCTTTGAAGCCCAAATTCGCTGGATAATTTAAATGGATAATATACCCATTCGTTACCTTGTACCCTTAAAATTTGAGAGGTAGGGAATCCTGGGGGAATGAGCTGAAATAATTATTTCACGGGAACTGCTGCTGGGAAACAGAGTCTATCTCCTTATCTATCTAAGTATTTTTTATTTTTTTCTGAAACTTCTGATGTTTGCAAGTTTTATTTGTTTGAAAAGTGGGCTTATTTTAACCTGCTAAATAACCCATTCAACCTCAAGAATCCTTGAATGGGTATAAAAACAAGGGGGGGTTTTTATGATGCCAGCAGTTGCCGTGAATAATCTTTTGCAAAGAGAAGCGCCCGCCGGTCGTA
>CAZXMD010000251.1:0-1917 GCA_964641635.1 uncultured Candidatus Finniella sp.
TTGTATATGCTAAGGGAAACAATCCCGGTTACGGTTTATATAGAATTAGGAAATTATCAGAAAGCAAGGTCTCTTCTTGAAGAGAGCTTGATCGTTTATGAGAAAAACTATGGCAAGAATCACATTGAAACAGCCCGTGTTCTAAGAATGCTGGGTGAAGCTTATTGTGGTGAAGGAGATATGGAAACCTCTGAAGATCTCATCAACAAATCTTTACTCATATTTCAACAAAAGAAATATCCGGAAACCTATAAATCTCTTGAAAGTTTGGCTGATCTCTACATGAAAAGAGCGGTGCAAGCAATGACAGAAGGAGACATAAAACAGGCCAAAAATTTTAACAACCAATCAGTTGCCTACCTTAATCGAGCCCTGATCATTATGAACGATTGTTTCCCGGAAGATTCACAGCATATTCTAAGAGTTCAAGCTAAAATTAATAACACCGCTAAAAATTGAGTCCTTAACCTTATGCCAAGCCAATTTTACCCCCATCTACAGCTATTTCTATGCCATTTATATGGAAAGCATCATCCGAGGCTAATAGGGCAATAACACCCGCAATATGCTCTGTACTAACCTCGTTTGGTTTACCAAGAGGAAGAAGGGTTTTGAGCAACACGGAATTAGCCCCCTCCGGAACCTTGAAAGTGCTTGCCAGGTCAGTCTTAAAGCCTCCTGGCAATATGCAGTTAGCACGCAAACCCTGAAGGGAGTATTCAACAAACAATGAACGGGTAAAAGCCTTGATTGCTCCCTTTGTTGCTGCATATGCAGCCATCCATGGGTGAGGTTGCTCAGCCGCTATGGAGGACGCGTTAACCAGATAGCTACGTTTGTTTTTTAACAGGTGAGGCAGGGCGTGCCTGTTAACAATAAATGTTCCTGTCAAATTAACTAAAATCAATTTATTCCATTGCTCTAATGTCATTTCATGGGTGTTATAACATTGCAATATCCCCGCATTGTGGCTTAACGCATGGATTCCCCCTAAATCCTGACTTAACTCATCTATAGCCGCGCCTGTTTGATCAAAGTCTGATACATCGCACTGCCGATAAGAAACTTTCCCACCCTGTTGACCAATTTCTTCAGCAACATCTTTTAATCTGGCAAGATTAATATCCAACAGGGCTAACTGTCCTCCTTCTTGAGCGATGCGAACTGCGGCTGCCCGGCCAATACCAGACGCTGCGCCAGTGATGAGAACGTTTTTGTTTTTAAATCGGGAAAGCGTATTCATATTACTTAATCTTCTTTCAGAGATTGAGCGTTAAATTTATCCAACATTAATGTGCTACACCGTTAAAAGAATAAATGATACAAGAAGACGCAACAACAGATTCGTTGCCTCTGCGGCAACAAAGTAACCACTTTTAAAAGCTTTGAGGAAGTGACGGAATACTTTAATCGCAAAGAAAATCTCAAACCAAAAGCCCCCAACAGCAGCAAGAACCAGGAGAAGTGGCACTTTGTCTAGTTGCCCTATAGACGATTATCTGCGCTCAATGATCATGAGACCGAACAGGAAGCGTACGAAAGGCAACTCGACTTGGTTGAGGTTTATTCCGGTGACCCTCAATGTTATGAGGAAATTCTCGTAACCCCAGACCTTGACCTGCCGGATCTGATCAAGAATTGGTGCTTTCTTTATGCTTACGCCCATAAATTTGTTCTTCTTCAAACCATTTATGGTTGCCTTGATGATGAATAGGCGCAAAACAAATAATAGAAATAGTGTCGTTAAAAGGAGATTAGAGAAATATAAAATTTCACCAATTGCCCATAATATACAATCGAATTTGCAAAACTATAACAATTCATATACACAAACCTTAACAGATTCAATATCGCTACTTGTTATGCGTTTTTTGAATGGATATTCGGCACATTATTTGTTTTAGAAATGGAGAGCTT
>CAZXMD010000252.1:0-522 GCA_964641635.1 uncultured Candidatus Finniella sp.
ATTCATCCTTATATTCTGATTTTGAAAAATCAATCTCAAAACTTAACCAAAAAGCCGAATCGGTAAAACCTAAACTGGCAAAAGGAGTATCATTCTCTATAAAAGCATTTTGGTATTTCCCCGCAAAAATATCCTGAACCAGCCAAGTTCCTTTTTTATCTTCTGCATAACTTAGATAGGTACCGACATGCGTACCTTTTTTACTCAGGGACACTTCCTGCCCATCTAGATAGATAAATTCTTCAAAGGTATTTTCCGAACTTTTACAAAAGGCAAAACCCGGCAGTGTCATTAACATCAAGACACATGAAAAAATGAATATCCTGAGCAGGTTATTCACGACAGACCTTCCTCGAAAGCTGTGTAATAAAAAAATCGAGTAACAAAATAAAAGCACCTTTTACTTCACTCATCCTAAATATCTGTCAATATTTAAAATATGTAATGCATCCATACTGGCACTGGCAACACCCTGTTAACACATCGGATGGAATAAAGCCCCCTCTCGTCCCGGATAAAAAA
>CAZXMD010000252.1:532-1901 GCA_964641635.1 uncultured Candidatus Finniella sp.
CTACATTATTTTTAATTCCCCATTTTTTTTTACATTTTACTTTTTTTTCAATAAAAAAGGGAACCGAAGTTCCCTCTTTTTATTATTTCAAATTATTTTTGTTTTCAGGTTCCAGGAAATTTTTCCAGACGCCCTTGCAAAAACAGATGTGTATCCTGAGCGCTAATTCTGGGAATCTCTTCATGAGGGTAATGCCCTACGCTCGGATAACGCATAAATTGCGCATCAGCAATATCTTCTATCCACAGATCAAGATATTCAATAGGAGTCCAGCGATCTTGCTCACCCCACATAATGAAGGTGGGTACGCTGATATCTTTGATACCAACACCCAGATACTCATTACGAGAATGCTCTTTCAGTACCTTAAAGAACTTGGCAGCACTGGTACGGTTACCTTCTCTCAATATCATTTCGTGATAACGATTAACAATATCTTTGGTCAAGCGCTTTTCGCTACCGAAGCCTTGTTTCAAGGTTTGCTCAACCACTGGTTTGGGAATGGTCATACTGCTCGCCGTTTCTGCTCCCGGAGCGGCAAATAACTGCACAACGGCAGGTAATTTCTGGGTATAACCGACAGGAGCAATCAATACCAGCTTGTTAACATTATCCGGATTATCGAGCGCGTAGTTCCATGCCGTAAAACCGCCGTAGGAAGCTCCCACTAAATTGATATTGGATAATCCTAACTCATCAATAAATCGACTCAGGAAATCTACCGTCGCTGAGCGGCCATAATCATGCATGCCTGCAGGACCCGTCAGGCCAAAACCGGGCAAGTCCATGCGTACGATTCGATAATACCGGCCTATTTCTTCAACCCAACCATCCCAACCATGTAAGGAGCTCAATTCATTATGAATAAGCAACAGTGTAGGTCCTTGCCCTTCATCACGATAATGAACCAGTAAACCATCAATATCGATATAACGGGAATTGGCATTTTGATACTTGGATTCCATCTCCTGCGCGGGAATTGAAGTCACGCCCATATAGGTACAGGCAGATAAAAACAACACAGCAATAACGCCAAGAGTTTTTACAAATAATGTAGATGGACGGGAAAGATTGGCAACACTTTTTAGCATGAACTAACTCCAGATTTTTCGCGGTGTTCTCAATTATTATTGTTTTAAATTTACTGGCGCCCACATTACCAGACTTTTGGGGAACTCGGTAGCGTTGCAAGACCTTCCAGGTAGCAAAATCAAGCCACTATAATCAGGCATTTAACTCGCAGAAAGGTGGCTGATATCAACTTTTGGTGCTTCGGGTTCCGGACTTGGCTCAATCAAATTCACGCCTGGCGGAGCAAGACCAATTCCGGAAACATCAGGCAGTTTCGGGAAGTCTTTTTTCACCGGAT
>CAZXMD010000253.1:0-1894 GCA_964641635.1 uncultured Candidatus Finniella sp.
ACCCGTCGTAGCCTTGGTGAGCCGTTACCTCACCAACTAGCTGATGGGACGCAGGCTGATCTTTCGGCGCAAGTTGCCCTGCTTTCTTCACTAGAGGCGAACCTCCAGCGAACTTATTCGGTATTAGCCCGAGTTTCCCCAGGTTATCCCCAACCAAAAGGCACATTACCTACGTGTTACTCACCCGTCCGCCACTTTCACCCGAGCAAGCCCGGGATCACGTTCGACTTGCATGTGTTAAGCATGCCGCCAGCGTTCGTTCTGAGCCAGGATCAAACTCTCATGTTATGTATCCTGAAATTGACGAAGCTCATATATGCATGTACATCTACTAGTATGTATTAGCGTTGAGCCTCGACCAATCAGGTCGATTCCCTGCGCCACCTACATACCTTCCTATATTAACTCTTTCAAAGATCAAAAGTACCCAAGGCGCCTTCCAGCGCCGCAGGCCTTGTATTCATTACTTCTAAGCTATCTTTCCACCTTCTGTCAAACACTTTTCTTCACTTTTATGAAGAAATTTTCAACTGTATGGAAAATCCTTTATTTTTCAGAAGCCTTAGACATCCACACCTGCCCGATTGGCTTCATAAAACACCCATATAACGAACAGAGCCTGCAAAATTATGTAACCAATCACTAATCCTATAAAGGACAAATACCCCACAGGAGTCAGCAAGGCCATTGTCCCTAAGATGATAACACTCAAGTAATAGAGGGCGCTCACAAAAGCATGAGAGTACCCTGCCCTATTCAAAAGATGAAGGAGGAAGTCCCGGTTTGGCTCAAACATCGATCTTCCCAAAGAAAAGCGGCGGATCACCGTAAAGACCGGATCAAACCAAATAAATCCCAAAGGATATATCAGAAGAAACAGGCGCGCGTGAATAAAAAGCCATGTCGGTTGTTCGGGGTGTCCCTTTTGCCCCATTAAAGCAATAACGCCAACCATAAGGCCAATGAAAATGCTCCCCACATCTCCCATAAAAATGCGCCCTCTTGGAAAATTATAGAAATAGAACCCTAAAATCGCTCCAAACAAAATGATGCAGACAAGATAAGTCCAGTAATCGCTTGACACCGTCGTGGGCAAAAGGGTCGTTGCGCCTATCATAAAGGGCAAAGCCGTCAACACGGAACCAGAAAGCAAGCCATTTAGGCCATCAACAAAATTCGCTGCATTGGTAACAAAAATGATAAAAAGAAGCGTCAAGCCGAATTCGACAGCAGGCAGCCCCACAAAACCCTCTAGGGGAGGACAGTGTATCTTAAGGCCGACCCCCACAAAAACCATCGCAATCGCTGCTTGAACGAGAAGCCGGACACGATACGGAACATGGTCTATATCATCTAAAAAACTGACCCCTGCCCCAAGGAGGATTGCCCCTGCGGCAAGCCCCAAAGCATCCCAGGGAACGCCATGGGGGGGTGGATAGAGATATAAAAGGATACCGGCCCCTACAAAAAAACTTGTAACAATGGCAGCTCCCCCAGCCCTGGGCGTTGGAATATCGTGCGCCGACCTTTCAACAGGAATGTCTACGATATTGGCAACGATCATCAACCGGGTGAAAACCAAGGACAAAACAAACGTTATGAGACAAGAGACCAGATAAGGATGATATAAAAAATCCGACATTCCTTAAACCTTAAACAATACGCCAACCTGACTGAAAGGGCCAACCTTGAGCATATTTACCTTACGTTA
Organism: uncultured Candidatus Finniella sp.; assembly: GCA_964641635.1. Classification (GTDB taxonomy): domain Bacteria; phylum Pseudomonadota; class Alphaproteobacteria; order Paracaedibacterales; family VGCI01; genus VGCI01. The sequence continues at coordinate 1,712 of CAZXMD010000253.1, forward strand.
ACCTATATAGCGTTATCATGAATATGAACAGTTATATTTTTGCAGGAGAACCGTTATGAAAAAAATTATTTATGGTTTATTGATAACAACATCACTTACAGGATCAGCCGTTTATGCTTCACAGCACCAGCCTCCCCAAAGGCCAAACCATAGCCGCGCGTGAACCGCGGGGGCGCATCCCCC
>CAZXMD010000254.1:0-1886 GCA_964641635.1 uncultured Candidatus Finniella sp.
GGTACTGCCATGATTAAGCACGCTAAGTGTTGTCATGGTTGCTCCAATATCAATCACAGCAACCGTATTACACGACGGATCAAGTTGATTGGCTATTAGAGAAAAGGCTCTCTCCATAGCGTAAATCTCCACATCCATTACCTTGGGAGTCAGCCCGGCCAACTCAACAACTTCCTGTTTAACTTCAACGGTTTCATTACGACAAGCTGCCAGCAAAACCTCAACACGATCAGGATTACCCTCAACAGGACCAATAACATCAAAATCAATACTGACTTCATCTAACTGATAGGGGATATATTGGTCTGCCTCAACCCGGATTTGCATCTCCATATCGTCTTCTTTGAGACTGGCATCCATTTCAATGGTCTTGGTTATGACGGCAGAGCCAGCAACAGCAATAGCGACATTTTTTGTACCGACCTTAACGCGATTTAATAGATTACTGATGGCTGTACCAACGCCTTCCGCATCATTGATATTTTTCTCAACGACCGAATTGGCAGGTAAAGGCTCGACACCGTAGTTCTCAACACGATAGGTATCACCATGCCTCGATAGCTCAAGTAACTTCACCGAGGTGGAGCTGATATCAAGCCCAACAAGAGCAATAGATCGAGGGCCGAATAAGCCAACGATTTGTTTTTTTATATCTTCAAATTGCATCAGATTTAAGGTCTCGGAATAAGTAATTTTTCTATTCTTAATATATACTTACACGACATTCATACGAGAATACATTAAATACTAAAACAAATACAACTGCAATGTCGAAAAATGCATCAAATCATGCCTATAATGCCTCTGAAATCGTTACAACTATAACCCCCTAGCCTGCCAACCTTTTAATTTATAAGAAAAAATGCTGAAAATTCAAAAGCTTATAAAAGCCACATTGATTCTTTTTGTCTTTAGTTTTAGTGCCTTTTTGGTGATCTTAACTTCAATTTATTTTTATCTGAGCCCGGAGCTGCCCAGCATCGACAGCTTGCAGGACATTCGTTTTCAGATCCCTTTACGTATTTACTCGCGTGACGAAAAGCTCATCGCTGAATTTGGTGAAAAAAGAAGAACCCCTATTCGCTATGAGGATGTGCCCGACAAGTTCATCAAAGCTGTGCTCGCTGCCGAGGATCAAGACTTTTTCAAGCACTCCGGTATCGATATCAAAGGCTTAACAAGAGCAATAAAGTTATTACTGCAGAATCGTGGTGAAATTCGCGGAGGCGGCAGCACCATTACCATGCAGCTGGCTCGCGCTTTATTTTTAGATAAAGAGCAAAAATTCAGGCGGAAATTCAAGGAAATCATTCTCGCTATTCAAATAGAAAAAGAATTAACAAAAGAAGAAATTCTTGAACTTTATTTTAACGAAATCTATTTAGGAAAACGCGCCTACGGTATCCAGGCTGCAGCTAACGTTTATTACAATAAAAGTATTGACGAGCTTAACCTGGCTCAGTTAGCAATGATTGCCGGACTGCCCAAAGCTCCGTCCACCTTTAACCCGGTAAATAATCCCGAGCGAGCTCTTGTTAGAAGAGACTGGATTCTGGGCCGCATGCTAAAACTTGGCTTTATTGACCAACAAGAACATGATAACGCCGTCGCCCAGGGAATCACCGCATCCGATTATGGTTTTACGGCCGAGGCTGAAGCGTCATATCTTGCTGAAATGATTCGTAACGATTTGTTTGCCCAACATGGGGAATCCATTTATACCGAAGGATACAAAGTAATATCGACCATCGATAGCAAATTACAAACCTACGCAAACCAGGCGGTTTATCAAGGAGCCCATTTATATGATGAGCGTCACGGCTATAAAGGCGTTCTTGGTCGTACTGAATTGCCTGAATTAAATAAAAAAGTACAGGAAATAATTT
>CAZXMD010000255.1:0-1865 GCA_964641635.1 uncultured Candidatus Finniella sp.
TCCTCCTTCCTTGGGTAAGAAATAAGGCTACCCCGAAAAGCCTTTTTTGCCACTAAGACACCAAGACACAATGGATTCGCCAAGATTATCTTATTGATATTCAAATCTTTGTGTAACTTAGTGACTTGGTGCCCAGGTGGCATTTTTGACTTATCAGAGTGGACTTACAGGTTAATTTATAAATCAATTTTAACTACCTCAATCCCTCAGGTTAGGATTAATATCCTGTTCTGTTTGAGGAATGGGCCATCTGTAATCCTGCGGATTCCTGAAATTCTTTGAGATGACGAACCATCTGCTATTGGGGTCATTTGCCCCTCCTTTTTTTCTCATGTTTTTGGCACCCGGGAATGGCGCGCCATAAAAGTCACCTTTTAAAACTTCATGGGCAATGTCCCACCGGAGAAGATCCCAGTAGCGCTGTCCTTCAAGAGCAAGTTCAACCCGCCTTTCGCGTCTTAATATTACCCTGAGGAGGTCCCTGTTGGTTTCGGTTACCGGAGGCATATTTACAGTTGCCCTGCTCCTCACCTTGTTGATGGTGGCATTGAGCAAATTCTGGTCGATGGGTTGTCCTGCCTCAAGCACCGCTTCGAGGTAGCTGAGCAGCACTTCTGCATATCTGATCACATTGGCGTTGGCGCCATAGTTGAACAATGATCCGGAGTAGGTTTCATCGAAAAATTTCCTCAGGCCAAAACCTGTATAAGTGGTTTGTTTTCCCGCCCCCAACTGGTCAAGCGAATGGGTGGAGTCAGGATGACATACATATTTTTTGCCCTTAAAGTAAGTTTGATCCCACAATAAAGTATATCCCATGCGGGGATCACGGTTTTTACCCAGGTTGGTCACATCAAACAGGGGGGAGGACTAGGAGAAGGGTGTACCGTCGGTAAATTCGTAGGCTTCGAAAAGGCTGCCCATAGGACAAACCAGATGCCATCCGTTGGTTACGGCCGGATAGGCATGTTGGGTAAGCCCACTTCCTGCCAGATTTTCGAGATATTGCGTGGCAAAGATGTTCTCATTGCTGAAGTGATTGGAAGGAAAGAATATCGTCTGATAATTGGGATCGATGATATTGTCGCCTAAATCAATAATTTGCTTGAAAGCGTCTGCTGCCTTTACAAAATCTTTGGCGCCAAGATATGTCCTGCCCATAAATGCAAGTGCTGCCTGCCGGGAGGCTCGTCCCCGTTCTGTGGCTTTAATGTCTTTATGACGGGGAAGCAGCGGTGCAATTTCCGTTAATTCGTCAATAACAAACTTTGTAATATCCGCCCTCGAAGTTTTCTCAACAACGTTGGCTTCCTCCTTTGTCAGGGGACTGGTTATCAATGGCACATCCCAGAAAAATTGCGACATGTAGAAGTACTGGATGGCCCTTAAAAAGCGGGCTTCCGATTTCATCCGGCCTACAACAGCCTGTGGAGCGGGAACTTTATCGACGTTCTCAATAAAGACATTGCATTTGGCCACCTTGCTGTAGGAGTTGACCCAGTAATTTCTGATCGAAGCGTTGGTGGTAACCAGGGTTCCGTCTGAGAGTTTGTGCAATGTTGAATTTCCTGTGGTTGTCGCCCTCCTGTCGAGTGCATTGTCGGATGCAAATTCAAGGAAAATCATGCCACCATAGGAGTTCCAGTCGGTTTCGAATCCGGTTGCATTAAAAGGGATATTACCCCTGTAGCATCCTACCAAAGCCAGCATTGCATTTGATTCGCTGCTCCAGATGGTTTTATCGTCCAGGCTTGTTAAGGGAGAGGTTTCCAGTTCTTCGGAGCAGGAATAGAACATACAACCTGCACAAACTATAATGATATATATTAATAATGTTCTCATAAGTCTCTAAAATTTAAGGTTAA
>CAZXMD010000256.1:0-1857 GCA_964641635.1 uncultured Candidatus Finniella sp.
CCATGAGGATTGTTACGTACCGCCGGTGCCAGAACTGAAGAGAAATAAGAGGAATGAATGCGAGTGACATTAATATGCCACCGAATGGAACCAACCAAAGTAAAGAAAAAAACAATGGCTTGTATGGCATCTTGATTCCCGCTTCAGTTTGGCTCAGTATGGGTTACGTAGCAACACTATAACAGTATGTGAAAAGCGATGAAACAGAATTTTGAAACCTTGCGTTCAATGCGCCCCTATTTCAAAAGAGGGTTAATTGCTTTTGCTTCCCTTATTGTCTTAGGTTGCGGGTTTATTGTTTGGAAAGGTCCTATGTTGGCCAAAAATATGGCTATTTCTTCCCTGGAACAAAACTTGGCCCCATTAGGTATTGAAAAAATTGAAATTGATTCGGTCAGCTTCGGGTGGGGGCGCATGTATTTGCGAGATATTCATACAAAAACGCCTTCATCAGGCCCAAGTTTATCCATTCAGGAGATGAATATTGCTTTATCTTTCCTTTTAAAACTGAAAGCCATGGATGTAGTGGGCGCCACCCTCGAGTTGAAGGAAAAGGATAATATCTCCACCCATGGAGAGGAATTGCGTGAAAAGCTTCTTCATTTTGGTAAGGTTATTGGACAGATGAAGCGTCTTAAATTACCGATGGTTGCTTTGCGGGATTGTCTTTTAGTCATTCCGACGTCTCGTGGACCCTTGAAAATTCCCATTCATGCCGCGACGGAAACAACGGTGAAGAGACGGCATGTGCTGACAGTTGATTGGGGAGAACACGGCGAAAATACATTTTCCGGACAGCTTGTTCTAGAAACAGGTCGGAATGGTACAATTCTAGATGTTCACAGCGCCAATGTTGACATTCAGGCAAATACGTTCCACATAAAAGCTCCTGAAATATCGTTGTGGAGTCGTTTGGGAGATACAGAGGATCAAGAGCATAAGATTGACGGATTTGCCAAGGTTGACCGCCTGATGTTGACGTCTTTTGGCTCCTTAAAAATACCTTTAGAAATAAATTTGTCAGCGGGGGGAACGCCGGATAATTTTCTGCTTGAGGAGTTGACCATTACGGGAAACGATACAGAGGCGAGCTTTTTCGAACTTGAAGGGACTCTTAAGCCCTATGAGGTATCTGCACAACTGGATTTAACGATGCAAATCCCACAACTCTCAAAACTGTGGGACTTTACCCCCTTATTGGCAACTCATACGGCCGATAAAGTATCTGTCGGAGGAAAGGTGAGTTTGGCAGGAGAGTTTCTTCTTGAGAAGGGAAAGCTATTGGCTTCGCCTTTGGCAATTGACATTAGGGGAGCATCCTTGTCTCGGGAGGGGCTTTCCATCGAGGGACTGGCCTCACAACTTGTTTTTAATACGATGAAGCCGTTGGTGACCAGAGGGCCTCAACGGATAACAGCAAAGAAAATAACTGCAAATGGCCTTGATCTGCGAAATGTAAGTTTCGGGGGATTGTTTGATGGGGAAGGGCTTCTCCAAATTAACAGTTTGAGGGCGAGCATCCTAAATGGAAATTTGAAAGCGCATCACTTCAAACGACTTGTTAATATTTCCTATCCTGCCTTTCAGTTTGAGGCTGATTTCGACAATATTGAGCTGTCAGAAATTTTGAAACTAACAGACTTGCCAAGCCTCTCAGGAGAAGCAAAATTAGCTGGAAATGCCTCAATGCGGTACGGTTTAAAAGATGGATTGGATGTGATTCAAGCAGAGTTACACTCTATTTCTGATACGGGACTTATTCAGTACAAGCCCGAAACAGGGAATATGGAAGAAGCAGCCTATAAAGCCCAAGAGGTCAATATGGCATTTCATGTCCTTGATAATCTTCATTTTTCC
>CAZXMD010000257.1:0-1856 GCA_964641635.1 uncultured Candidatus Finniella sp.
ATTGCAAAAGGGCAAGTCTGGAGTGGCATAGAAGCAAAAGAAAATGGCCTCGTTGATGCTTTGGGTGGATTAAATACCGCTATTGAAATCGCAAAAAAGGAAGCGGGCCTAGCGCTTGACGCGCCCGTTGCCATTATTCACTTTCCGGTCGAAAAAACAATTTTGACAATGCTGTTTGACCGCCGCCGGGAAGAGGAAACCCGTGTCTTAACGCGATATCCGGCTTTCCGTCGGATTTTACAGAAATTGGATGGCATATTTGCCAAACCTCAAATCGAATTAAAAATAAATGAGAAAATTCTAGAGACGCTGAACCAGTAGGGAAAAACAATTATGGTGGGGGTACAATTAATTTCTTGACATAAAGGGCTAATAACGATAGACAAAATAGGTACGTGTTGTGCAGACGCGTATTATGTGAGTTATATATTGTTTTTAATTTTTGGGAAAGTGACCCCATGTTTGCAGTAATCAAAACCGGCGGTAAGCAATATACCGTCCATGAAAATGATGTTCTTTGGGTTGAAAAGTTAGATGCCGAGCCTGGAGCGTCCGTCGTTTTAGATGAAGTCCTCATGGTGGGTGACGGAAAGAAAGTAACTGTAGGTAAGCCAACAATTGCCGGCGCAACGGTTAAGGCCACTGTTGTTGAGCAGATGCGCGATCGTAAGGTCATCATCTTTAAGAAAAAGCGTCGTCACAATTACCGCCGCAAAAAAGGTCACCGTCAAAATTTGACCGTTTTGAAGATAGAGAAAATAGTTGCAGCCGCTGAGAAATAGCCTGCTACACGATTACGAGGAGATAAGTTATGGCACAAAAAAAAGGTGGTGGAAGTACCAGCAACGGTCGTGATTCTGAGGGTCGTCGACTGGGTGTCAAGAAATTTGGACAGGAACATGTCCTGGCTGGAAATATTCTCGTTCGTCAACGAGGAACCAAGTTTCATCCCGGAAAAAATGTCGGCATAGGCAAAGACCATACCTTGTTTGCCTTGGTTGAAGGCTTCGTAGAATTCAAACGCGGACAAAAGAACCGCTCTTTTATCTCGGTCGTTCCAACGCTAACGGTTCATTAAAGAAAAGCTGTTCACTCTACCAATTACTTTTCTAAAAGTATGGGGCACCTCTAAAAACCTCGTCATTGCGAGGAGCGAAGCGACGAAGCAATCCATGAATCGTTTGAATTCAGATAGATATGGATCGCCGCGCTCCCTGCGGTCGCTCGCGATGACGGTTTTTAGAGGTACCCTATGGGTACTTGATGGGTCTATTTGTCTACTCACCCTCCCTACTTTCTTTATTGCCCTCGCTCTCTCTGGGCCTCTCACGAAAATCTGGGGAGGGGGATTACGCATCTTCTACTAAAGAACTTAAGAAAAATAACTACGTTGTGCCATTTTTACGGCCTGAGAGGGGGATACTCGCCCTCATTTCTGAAGTGGAGAAGCACGGGGCCTTCCCAAGTTCCGTCAGTGATCTTTACAAGCTCGCCGATGTCTCAGACCCCGGTGGTTGATACCATCCGGATTTACCAATTTGACCTCCAGATATCTATTGCCTGCTCCTTTGCCCGAGAATTTCGGCTTTCACGATATATTCTTCTTATGGGGCTCAGCCCCTTCTGCCTTTCGTCTTTCGACTCGAATGTTTCGCTGTCTACGCTTGATGCCTTTGTTACCTCCAGCTACCCAAGACTCGCTAAGTGGTGAAGCTGACTTCCTCTTCCATGACGGGACTTTCACCCTCAAGACCAGTACGTCTTATCTTAGCCCACGGGCAATTTAAAAATTTGACAATTTCTATGGGCATTCCTTAAAACTTCTTCCATGCTGACCACTTGATCTATTGAGGTAC
>CAZXMD010000258.1:0-1856 GCA_964641635.1 uncultured Candidatus Finniella sp.
TCGTAACTTAACATGCCACGGCATTTCTTGATTTATGTCTTGCATAAAATACCACAACTCATCACGCCATGAAAAATCACCGGCTCCCGACCAGTTGACGGTTGCCAGAGTCATATCCGGATAATCTGTTGTCAGTGTTGTCACAAGGGGGCCACCCTCAGATACCCCGAGAAAAATCAGTTTGCCATTCCATCCCTTGGGAGGATTTTTTTTGAGGTGTTCAATAACCGTACGATGGTCAGATAGGCGATGGGATCTCGTGTAATTTTCCATGAATTCATGAGCGTTGATTTTCTTCCCGTCAACGCCTTGTTGTTCGATTGTCAAAACTCCAACGTCCAAGTCCATAAACTCCTTTAAGAAATAACGATGAAAGTGAATGATGCTTAAGATGTCATCTTCTGATGATGATCCTCCGCATAAAACTGCGATTTCAAAATTCTGACTCTTGGGACGACTGAGGTAGTAAATAATGTCCGGAGAATTCAGGTCGGCTCTTTTCGTCGTAAAACGTGAGGAGGAAGGTACGTCATAGACAGGACCACCGTTTTTTCTTTCCTCATCCGTATATTTGTAGGGCGTAATCTCTCGTGAAGCGATCCCTTGGCTAAAGGATGAAAAAATAATACATACAGCCAAAGATAATCCGTTTATCTTATTCATAAGAATGACTCGTTTTTTTAAATTCTAAAATATCACCGGGTTGGCAATCCAAACATTCACAGATACTTTCAAGTGTTGAAAATCTAACAGCTTTAGCTTTACCTGTTTTGAGAATTGACAAATTTTGCGCTGTAATGCCGATACGGTCCGCCAAGTCTTGCAGCTTCATTTTGCGCTTTGCAAGCATTACATCGAGATTTACAATAATGGACATCACCTACTCGCTATACTGTAAACTTGGTTTCTTCATAGATTTTACTAGCCTCTAACATCACCCACGAGACAATCATCACAAGGACCCCATAAAATAAAGAAGATAAATTGGGGGTGCCAAATGAGACGGATAAGTATCTGTGCCCGGGGGGATTCGTCAATGTTACTGCTAAAATCATCAAGGTTTGGCTTAGTGCCTTAATCAGGAGTGCATCAGCTAAATATAAAATTCCCAATCGTCGGTAGAGAATGGCATTTCGAGTGCTGAAAATCTCCCCTTTTTTATAATGAGAGAAAATGGACTTGAGCAAAAAGAGGCTCATTAGGAAAGGCGCGACGCCAACGATGTCTGCACTAAAGCCCAGGAGCTTTAAAGAAGGCGTCCATGCAGCCGTACTTAAGTTAACGTATCCTTCCGGAGTGTGAATGGTTTTCTCTAATATACCAAAAAAATTGACTAAATCGGAAACATCACTTGTTTTTGTGCTAATAAAGAACCATTGAATAATAAAAATCAAAGGGATAAGGAGCATTAATCCGTTAAAGATCAACAGCAAATAAGAGCTCATTTTCTGAATTTTGTTCATTGGCACCTCGGTTTTGGCAGGTTAACTAAGGAGCACCGTATCCAAAAATTTAACGAATATCAATAACAATTTACTGTTTTTCATTTTTCAAAAGTTCAGAATACTGTTTATAGCTCTGTTTTCCGTCCTTTTTGGGCATTTCTTGGGTAAAATGTTGCCTACTTCAGGATCGTCTTAAGAAAAGCCTATACCCGAAGACGGAGTCCGCGCTTTATGAACGGAATCTAGTGGCCGGCTTCAACGATATTTTTCGGCTTTCGAATGAAGGGCAAAAGAAGAATCGAGGCCGAAAAAAGCCCCGCGATCAGGTAAAAGCAGTCGTTAAAAGTCAAGGTGAGAGCTTCTCTTTTCGTCACCGAGTAAAGCATTTTTAAAGCCCCTTGTTCGGGGGAC
>CAZXMD010000259.1:0-1844 GCA_964641635.1 uncultured Candidatus Finniella sp.
GATTTGTTTTTATCGCATGATATTGTCGAAATGTTATCTGCGCCTCGTATCAATTCTAAAAATACTCATGGTACTGGATGTACTTTATCAGCAGGCATAGCGAGCTTTATTGCTCAAGGCTTTTCTACTTTAGATGCGTGCACAAAAGCCAAGTCATATCTGCATGGAGCAATGATGCATAGCAAAGACGACAGCGTAGGAAAAGGACATGGCCCGGTACATCATTTTCACCATTTATGGAAATATTTATAGCAATCAATTTGAGGTTAAACTAAATGACAAAATTATCAGAAATAGCATTAACAAAATGTCAGCTTATCATTCAGGCGATAAAGGACCATCCTTTTAATAAAGAGCTGGCAAATGGATCGCTTAATATAGAAAAATTTGCCTATTACATAGAGCAAGATACTCTGTATTTGAGAGATTTTGCAAGAAGCCTTGCTATTATTGCCTCAAAAGCACCCCTTAAATTTGTAAAAGATTTCTTGTCATTCTCAGATGGGGCGCAAGTAGCAGAGCAAGAAGTTGTGCATAGCTTTTTTCGTCACACGTTTAATCTTCAAGAAACAGAAAAACTAACGCCAGCAACACTTTCTTACACAAGCTATCTTTTACAAGTAAGCAGCATGGCACCAGTAGAAATTGCAATAGCCTCCGTTTTGCCATGCTTTTGGGTTTATAAAATCGTAGGACAGTCTATTGCTCAAAACACTGATATGGAATCTCAAAATCCTTATAAAAAATGGATAGAGACTTATTCTGGCAAGGAATTTAGCGATAGCGTCGAAAGAGCAATCAGTATTTTTGATGAAGTAGCGTTTTCTGCATCAGATGAAGTTCGGGATTTAATGCTAGATGCATTTTATAAAAGTACGGCTTTAGAATGGCATTTCTGGAATGATTCATATAATCAGACTGTTTTTGACGCATTTATTTAGGAAGCATCCACATCATACAAAATCTTTTTAGCCAGCTTATCGAGAGCATGCGCCTCTCCAGTAATGCTCAATCTAGTTGATTCTACTGCAGTATTGCCATTTAATGTCGCGTATATTAGTCTTTATCAGTTGTAATGATTGATATAAAACTCTTTAGATTGATACGACTTGACTTTGGGATTAATGTTTGTTATGCTAGTCATTAATTATAGTTGTGACTGCTATAAAACACTTAAGAGAAGAATATGACAAATTTACCCATCCCTGTAATAAGCGCTTTGCTAAAATTAGGGCAGGATATCAATGATGCAAGGCGTCGCAGGCGTATCACCGCCCAGCTTATGGCTCAGCGCGCTGGCTTATCAAGGTCCACTATTGGAAAAATTGAAAAGGGAGATCCAACTACCTCTATGGGTAGTTACGGCGCAGTACTCTTTGTTCTGGGGATGGAAAAGCGCCTGAGCGATTTAGTCGATAGTATACATGATTCGCTCGGGCGCAGACTCGAGGATGAAAATTTACCACAAAGGGTTCGTATCCCTAGCAAAATAAATGAGAAAAGCAATGAGCAGTAAAGAAGTTATTGTTTGGATTTCTTTAGGATCAGAAGATATCCGTGTTGGAAAGCTATGGTTTCATGTAAAGGGTCATAAAGAAAGCACTTCCTTTGAATATGATAAAAAATGGCTCGATCATCCTGAGAGATTTGCACTTGAGCCGGCTTTAAAGCTAACAGAGGGTTCTTTTCATACAGGTCAGGGCTTAAGTTTATTTGGTGGATTTGGTGACTCTGCTCCGGATCGTTGGGGGCGTGTGCTAATGCGACGTTTTGAGGCGGCCAAGGCAAAAGAGCAAAACCGGCTACCCACAACTCTTTTTGAAATTGATTACTTGCTTGGAGTG
>CAZXMD010000260.1:0-1842 GCA_964641635.1 uncultured Candidatus Finniella sp.
AGATAATTTCCGTACTGCCACCGCCAATATCAAAGGCAACAGCATAGGGAATGTCAGGATCTAAGACGGCTGCGCACCCGGATAAGGCTAAACGCGCCTCTTCAAGGGGATTGATAACTTCAATGTCAATACCAAGGTCTATCCGGGCGCGATCCAGCAACTCTGCGCTATTATCTGCACGGCGGCAGGCCTCTGTTGTGACGGCGCGCATTTTGCTCACGTTATTTTTAGAAATTTTGTCCCGGCAAATCTTCAGGGCGTCTAACGTGCGGGCAATGGCTCCTGGTTGAAGGTGGTTGTTGGCTTGAATGCCTTCACCAAGCCGGACAACCCGGGAGAACGAGTCAATAACGCGAAAGTTGGTTCCCTCCGGGCGGGCAACCAACAAGCGGCACGACGTTGTGCCTAAGTCAATAGCAGCTATTACAACTCCCGACTGAAGGGTGCTCTGGCGACGAACGAAAGGAAAACGTCCAGATTTCCTTCTGGATTCCGTTCTTAAGGCAAGGTTTTCGCTATTTTTTAGTGTCATATTTTTAGTATAGCACAATGGAAATTAAAAATCGCTTGATGAATATAATTCTTTTGGATGGTAGGGCAGGATAAGTTGTTCAATGATTAGGCGAATCGATAGCAAACTTCAGGATAAGCTTTGTTGGCGGTTGTGTAGGCGCCCTGTGCACATATTTTTCCACCCTGTCGTTCGTAAAAGGCTCGGGCGGGTTTATTTTCTGTCAAAGCCCAAGCGATAAAAGGGCAGAGTTCCTGGGCACGCAAGAAAGATATGGCTTCAGAAAATAATTTATAGCCGATTCCTAAGCTGTGATAAGCATTCAAAACATAAATGGCATAGATTTCGCCTTTTGCTATTTCCGGGCTTGCCCGGTCTGTTTTTAAAGGTCCGGCATCACAAAAGCCAACGACTTTATTATCAACGCAGGCAACAAGTCCTATTTTTGAGGGAGCATTCAAGAAAGCTAAACGGCCTTGAAGGCGGTCGGCCGCGGAAAGATTATCTAAAATGCTTTGATCAATAATTCCCTGGTAGCTCTCCCGCCAAGCCTTGACTTGAACTTCGGCAATGAATGGTGCGTCGTCAGGGGTAGCTTCACGAACTGTAAAGGGTTTGTTTCCAAGCAATAAAACATCTCCTGACCCATATAAATTTGCAAGTTTATCAAGTAACTCTAACATACAAGCGGGTAAGGAGCTACTGAATTGTTTATCATGGAAAATTATTTTATCATTGGTATCCGTTTTTTCAAAATGGCTATGTTTGGAAAATATTTTTTCTGAAAGGTCTCAATGGCTTTATTGTTTTCATTTTCTCTCTTCTCAAAAAAGGGGGAATATGATAGTTCATGAAGGCATTGGGGGATAGTTTAGCGGTAGAACTCCCGGCTCTGGACCGGGCAACTCTGGTTCGAATCCAGGTCCCCCAGCCATTTTTTAATGGCAAGGGGACAAGGCGTTAACAACTTCAGCTTTTATTGTTGATTCGAATCCTCTTGACCCAAGACAGCCTCAGCAAGCCCTTTTGGCAATGGTGTAGCTTCCGGTTCTGACGTAATGGCAAAAGTTTCATGCTTCCCTCCGGTCTTTGATGCAAGGGCTGTCCGGAAAGTATAGGTACATTTTACGATGTGCCCTTGCGGGGTGCCAATAACTGAACGGCCTAGAATGCCTTCTGATATGTGCGCTTCGGATTTTGCTTTACTTATAAATTGCGCCTTACCTGGCAGCATGGCTTCAAATTCAGTTTTTGACGTGTGAAGTTTAAAAGGGTGTGACCCAAACTTCAATTTTCCTTTTTTAAGCTCATTCAATTGGGTCATACTTAAT
>CAZXMD010000261.1:0-1838 GCA_964641635.1 uncultured Candidatus Finniella sp.
CGAAGAGAGATGGAACAAAGGTCAGTTTGGACGCGAATGGGAAATGTGTGACAATCACGACGCCAAGCTGAATTGGGATACCAAGGCCGGCAAGGGCCGTGAAAAAATATTTCAAGTTCGCCGCGATTACAATGATGTCATGTTCATTGATGGGTTTTTAACAGAAGAGTTTTGTCGCGAGCACAAAATGTTTGTCTATCGTTTTAATAAAAGAACAAACCAATATGAAGTGGACAATCGTGATTTCTCTATTATTAAGAAAAAGTTTTTATTTCAAATCACAAATCTGGGTCAGCCCATCATCTCTGTTGTAGACGGAAATTTTAATGGCAAAGGGGATCTGCTGCTCACGCATTTATTTGAAGGTGTCGAGATGCAGCCGGACTACATGCGCGCCACGATGGAAAATATTTTTGCAATTTGGAAAAAGCCCATACATTTAGCCACAGTTATGGACGGTGAAGGAAAAATATTCAGTTGGGATGGTAGTGAATTTCAAAATGCACCTTTTGGTGCGGCACCAACTGCTGCGGAAGAAAATTCTGGCGAAGAGGATACGGATTAGTCGTCGTCTCTGACGGGGCGATCTTCTTCCTCGTCATCTTCCGGCTCTTCTTCATCTTCGTCGTCATCATCATCACTGGATGTGTTTTTAATAGAGACCAAATCAATTTTATCAGGATCATCAGCTTCTACTTTAAACAACCATCCCTCATCTGTAGGGTCTTCCAATAAAAGTTCTGGGTTTTCCAGAACAGCTTCATTGACCTCAAGGACGGTTCCCGCAACAGGGCAGTAGATATTTAAAGTGCCGCTGTCTGTTTCAATTTCACCGCAAACTTTGCCGGGCATAACAACATCGTCTTCTTCTGGAAGATGCAGTGTGATGTCGTCGCCAAGATCAGATGCGCCGTCTTCGTTAATTCCAATAGTGACGACACCGTCAACTACGGAAATCCATTCGTAACCCATGTAAGTAATTATATCGCTCATAGAAAATGATCATGTCACACGCAGATTGAACGTGCAACATGATCTCTAATATTACAGATCGTAATAAAGGTGGAATTCATAGGGCACGGGCCTTGCCTGCATAGGGAGCACTTCTTTTTCCAACTTATAGGAAACCCAAGTATCGATGAAGTCTTTTGTAAAAACATCACCCTTGGTTAAGAACCCACTATTTTTTTCCAAGTGCTGCAGGGATTCTTCCAGAGATCCTGGGATGCTGGGGATTTGTGCCAGTTCTTGTGGAGGCAATCCATAAATATCTTTGTCGAGCGGCTCGCCTGGGTGAATTTTATTTTGAATTCCGTCTATTCCCGCCATCAAGATCGAAGCAAAAGCTAAATAAACGTTTGCGCTTGGGTCTGGAGTTCTGAACTCAATTCGTTTTGCCTTTGGATTTGGGCCGCTATTAGGAATTCGAATAGCTGCTGATCTGTTTTTATAAGAGTAAGCAAGTTTAATAGGGGCCTCAAATCCAGGTACAAGGCGTTTGTATGAATTTGTAGTTGGGTTTGTCAGCGCGCAAGTAACAGGTGCATGCTTTAAAACCCCGCCAATAAAGTAAAGGGCCATTTCAGAAAGGCCTGCATATTTATTACCAGCAAAAAGTGGTTGGCCGCCTTTCCATAAAGAAACATGCGTATGCATACCTGAACCGTTGTCCCCAAAAATGGGTTTTGGCATAAACGTTGCCGTTTTTCTGTGGCGTCGGGCTACGTTTCGAACGATGTATTTAAACCACATCATTTTATCTGCCATTTCAAGCAGGGAATCATATCGAATATCAATTTCGCCCTGCCCTGCTGTTGAAACTTCATGGTGTTGGCGCT
>CAZXMD010000262.1:0-1830 GCA_964641635.1 uncultured Candidatus Finniella sp.
GATTTTTGCATCAATTCCTGAGATGCCCTGGAGGCGGGTTTTCAGATCTTTCTCAATGTCAGCGGTGGAGCGCTTGCGATCATCTTTCAACGTTACGATGAAATCGTAAGTTGGATTGTTGATTGAGTAATAGCGGCGCTCGACATCCGGGTAAGTTGCCAGAATAGCATCCAGCTCCTTTACATACCGGTCGGTGTGATCCAAAGTAGCTGTTTGGCTCGCTTGACCTTCAATGGCAATCTGGCCCTGATCTTCTCTCGGAAACATTTCACCAGGCAAGGTATAATAGATGCCCAGGCCTAACAGGGCAAACAGAACTCCAGACCCAATAACCGTGAGGCGATGAGAAGCTGTATCCATGACTTTTTGCAGCATTTGGGAGTAGCTATTCTCAATCCAGTCAAGCCATATCCCTGACTTAAAGGTTTGGAAAGCCGTGGTTGGAGGCTCGCCATGACGAGGGTCGCGCTTCAACATGCGGGCACACATCATGGGGGACAGGGTCAAGGCGGCAAAACCCGAAATCAGGACGGCTCCCGCAAGGGTAAGGGCAAATTCTGTGAAGTATTTTCCCGTTTTTCCCTTTGACAGGGCAATAGGTGCATACACAGCAACGAGGGTTAACGTCATCGCGATGATGGAAAAACTGATTTCTCGGATACCAACAATAGAAGATTTGAACGTTTCCATCCCCTCTTCAATGCGACGATAGATATTTTCCAAAACGACGATCGCGTCGTCTACGACCAAACCAACGGCCAAAACCATGGAAAGGAGGGTAAAGGTATTTAAGCTGAAACCGGCAAGGTACATCAAAAACATCGCTCCAATCAAGGAAACTGGTATTGTGACAAGAGGAATCAGGGCGGCTCTTCCGGAACGTAAAAATAGGAAGACAATCAAGATAACCAAAAGAATGGCTTCAGCAATGGCTTGATAAACGGCATGGAGAGATTGTTCAATAAAACGGGCGCCGTCCTTGCCGATTCGTAAAGTAACGTCCCCAGGTAAGCGTTCAATAATGCGGGGAAGGGCAGCTTTAATGTCCCGTGTAACATCAATGGGATTGGCAACAGATTGTTTGACGATGGCAACACTGACCCCAAGTTTACCATTAAAGCGCATCCGTGTTTTCTTGTCGTCTGCCGATTCTTCTGCAGTTCCAATGTCTTTTAAGCGAACCAAGTGTCTGTCTTTGTTTGAAACAACAAGATCTTCAAATTCTGCGGGCGTTTCCAGGTTTGCGATCGTTGTGACAAGGTATTCCCGCTCTGTGGTTACGATCTTACCGGCGGGTTTCTCAATATTCTGACTTTTGATAGACCTCATGACGTCAGCTACGGTGAGGTTATAGGCTGCCAGCTTTACAGGGTCTAGCTTGAGGTACATCTTATACAACCCGGATCCCGCGACTTCTACACGCGCAACACCAGGGATGGCTTCAAAATCCTTTTTCAATTCATTGGTGGCGTAATCGCCCAGCTCGGCAGGAGAAATCTTATCGCTTGTGAGGGCCAGGGTCATTAAGGGCTTTTCTTCGGCGCGCGCTTTAATAATATTGGGTTCATTCATTTCTTTGGGGAATTTATCTTTAGCCTTATTAAGGCGGTCCCGGACGTCGTTGGTGGCGTCATCAATACGGCGTTCCGGCGTAAATTCTAAAGTAACCTTGCTATCTTCCACACTGCTGGTGGAAATGGTCGCAACGATCCCGTCAATACCAGCAACGGCTTCCTCTATAGGGCGAGTGACCTGGTTTTCAATAATATCTGGTCCCGCTCCTTGAAGAGTGGCTTCAATAGTGAGGTAAGGTGTCTCAATCTTTGGGTC
>CAZXMD010000263.1:0-1830 GCA_964641635.1 uncultured Candidatus Finniella sp.
CTATGATTTGGAGCGTTCGGTCTAATCAATGGACAATGGATAATTGACAATGGATAATTGACAATGGAAAATTGACAATGGAAAATTGACAATGGAACACCCAATACCAAATTAACTAGAACCCAATACCCAAATACCTAACCTGGACAAGCCAGAACCAAAGAAGGATTTGATAATTTGTTAAATTTGGTTCATGGAATTATTAACGACCACACACATCGAAAAGATTTCCGGTGTACTGAGTTGTTACGACCGGATCGTTATATCAGGCACACTGCCCAACATTTGCCATAGCCAAGGCATGACCGGATATCTATTCAAAAAAGGGATACGGATATTTGACTATCCAAAGTTTGCAGAACCCTTTAAGGATGAAATACGGCAAAACGCAGAGAGGATCGCAACCGAAAATAAGATTGACATTGAGTTTGTTGCCAAATCCAATATCCGCAAAGAAGATTTGGTAGCCAAAGTGCTTGAAAAGCGAGGGGCTCAACCTGGCATTGTCCATATACTTTCAGCTATGGAATCTTGTCCTAGCTACAAACCCTGGCACAACAAGCAAACTGGCAAAACCTTTTTAAAAGGCATCCAAGGCAAATGCCTACACTATTACTTTTACTTCATCGATGACCATCTGGGTTTTGGCTACGTACGAGTGCCCACCTGGTGCCCGTTCCGTTTGCAGGTGTATTTCAACGGCCATAGTTTACTGAAAAACCAACTTGGCCAGGCAGGTATCGGTTATACAATGATCGACAATGCATTTGATAGTATAGAGGATTGGGAAAAGGCCCAGGGGTTGGCCGATGACATTGATGTGGAACAAATACATAAGTGCCTTGACAGGTTCGCCAAACTCTTTTGTCCTGTACATCAACATTTTGGAGAGGTCTATCATTGGAGCATCATGCAAGCCGAGTATGCCACCGACATAGTGTTCAAAAGACAGGGTGATCTACAAGCCTTGTACCAAGACCTTGTTTCCACTGCCATACACATCGTAAAGCCGGAAAACATAGCCACTTTTTTGGGGCAAAAACTTGACCCAAGGTATCAGGGCGAAATAGGCAACAACTACAATATCCGAATAGAAGGAAGCAGGATAAAGCACTCCATGGGGAAGAACTCCATAAAAATGTATGACAAGTTCAGTAAAATCCTCAGGATAGAAACAACTACCAATGATGTTGGTTTTTTCAAGCACTACCGGGAGGTAGAACATCGCAACGGCACCAGGTCGAAGAAAATGACCGGGATGAAAAATAACTTTTACAGCCTCCGGCACCTTCAAGACAACCTCAAAGGCTCCAATCGAAGGTATCTTGAGTTTATCTCTGGCATAGAAAACAAAGCTCTGGGTCGCAAGAGGCTAGAAAAGGTGACCCAGCCCAAAGAAGAGAACAACCGCAATTACATGGGTTTCAACTTCTTCAGTAAAAAGGACACGAGCCTTTTATTGGCCCTGCTAAGGGGTGAGTTCAACATATCTGGTTTTCAAAACAAGGACATGCGCAAGGCACTCGCTCACCTGAACAGCGGACAAATATCACGTTTGCTCAAACGCCTGAGGGTACATGGACTCATCAAGAAAGTGGGTAAAACCTACAAATATTACCTCACAAAGCTTGGAAAGGAAGTCTTGCTGACCGCTGAAAAGGTAAAGGAAATGGTCTGGATACCAGCTTTGAGTTATTAAAATCCTGCCAAAAAATGACAGAATCTGAATTATAAGGTACTAATTATCTAATTCTCCAATCGTCTGAACCGGGATTTATATGATTTTGATGATTGATTTGAATTTTGAAATGACACTTTATAATCCAATTA
>CAZXMD010000264.1:0-1829 GCA_964641635.1 uncultured Candidatus Finniella sp.
TGGCAGCCTAGTGGCAAATTCCAAATCAAAAAATTCCAAACCTGCCTTTCGGCAGCTACCGTTTGGACACATTTAAATTGTTATTTTGGCGAGTTTCCATCCCTGAAAAATCATGTCGAATTTTTCAAGTCCTTCTTTTAATATTATAGGACCAGGTGGTCGTTGTTTGGGATTTCCTTTCCACCCGGCTAATCTTGCAATTATCCAGGAAGCCCAGCTTAGCTTTTCTTTCATGAATGGATTAATTGTTTTTTCGGTCGTCTTTATTTGATTATTCTCAATGGATTGGAGGCATTCTATTTCTTCGCTTGTAAAGACTTCAGAGGTTGGCTGGCATTCTTCCCGACCGTATGCTAAGTACGTTTGCATAATCCGGATTGCGGAACCAATTAATAGTACAAATAATTTTCTTATAGCCCAACCTGTGCCAAGCTGGCTTTCTTCTATTCTATATCCTTGCTTTTTGAGTAGTCTAAAAAGCTGCTCTATATACCACCTCTGTTTGTATCTGTTTATGATGGCCACGGCCTGCTCAAAAGTTTCTGCTTTTATGGTAGTAAGCAATCGCCAGCAAAGTGGCTGTTTAATCCCCGGCGTGGTTTCTATCACTTCAACTGCGTATAACCAAAGGCTTTCAGGTAAATTGGCAGATTTAGCAGATTTCGTCTTCTGAATGCACACTGGTACAGATCGAACCTCAACAGTAGCCGTACGACTTACCTTCTCCTTTCTCAGGTCACCATATACTTCGATGTTATAACTACCTAATAGTGGTGATAAAGCCAATGTCTGATGAAGCCGACCTCCATTTGCGAGACGACGGTCGTCCCTGCTGCGAATAATCAGGTTTGTTTTATCATCAGCAATTAGGCAATACTGGTCGTAAATATCTCCTTCTCTATCTTGGATTATTGTTATGCTTTTAGCATTATGCAAGTCGGCTTTTATTCGATTACTGGCTTTTATCCATTTGTATGATTCCTTTTCTTCGATGGGCTGGCTTTTGTAAATCTTTGTGGTGTTGTTCGCCTTATCTTCAGAACGATGCCATAGTTGAAGGTCTGCTATACCGAGAATGGTTTCTCTGTTGGCATCAAGAACCAAACTGGTATGACTTAAAAAGCCAAGTCCAACTTTATTGCCAACCAGCCCAACACCGCTATTCGGCTCAATCCGGTTAGTATGCTGGCTTAACCCAATAGAACTGCTATCCTGAATAACTAAAATGTCCCTGCCTTCAACATTTTTACAACAACGCCGGGTTAATTCTGAAATTAATTGATCTTCGGTAACCCGATCATTGCTTAAAAAGCGATAAGAACCCTTTTCTTCTGCTTCAGTCTGCGAAACAGCATGAACACTACAGGACTTCCTTAATAACAAAGACGAGGATAGAAGGGAAGCTCGGCGTTCTAAACGTTTATCAACAAGCAAGCCAGTGAAATTGGGGCTATGACTTAATAATTCCATGTTGCAAGATTATGTCTTATTTTGTGTCCAAACGGTAGCTATCGGCAGACAGGTCCCCAATGATCATTCGTTGTGGGTGTACACCCGTTAATGGGGATTTATGCAGAACATTTTTATTGTTTTTATTGGCCTGCATGATTGTTAATTCATATGTTCATTTTTAGTGCGTCTCTACGTCCGTAGAGATTCTTTTTATACTTTATATCTACCGTTTACAATCAAATATTAGAAGTTAATCCGCATTTTGAGTATGAAATTTATGAATTTCTCTAATTTTAACCGATTGTTCACCTACTAATAAACTTGATGATCAGGCAAATTCTTTTTGCGGGCCTATTTTTTATAGCCAATTATTCTTT
>CAZXMD010000265.1:0-1824 GCA_964641635.1 uncultured Candidatus Finniella sp.
CCTTTCTTAATAAAAGGCTTTTCAATGATATGTACATTGGTGAGCCTGTCCCGGACGGTAAGTGCTGAGTGTTTTGTCCCTTGGTATTTGAAGCTTTTGCGGTTACTTTCTTGACGTTTAAGGCACACAACTCCTCAAACGGCATCACTTTGTCCCGGTTTTCCTGGGCGAATCCCTTATCCCAATATTCAAGGAATGCGGCTGTCCCGTCGGTTGTATCCGGGGACCTTTTGCGCCACACGATTTTAAGGCCGTATTGACGGGCAAATGATTTTAGCTCCTGGCGCAATTCGGTGGCGAATACCTGGATTTCCTGGCTATCAAGGGTGGCAATGTCCTGTCCTTCTGTTCCTGCAATCTCGTGGACATCATCGGTGTAGGTTTCTTCTTCAGAGTAGATAAGGTCACTGAGCTTCCCCCAATAGAGTTTGCGCCAATCGATAAAGACCTCTTTTTTGCTCACCTTTTTCTTTAAGCTTAAGGAGCGGAAAGAACCCCCTTTAACAGAACTGACACGCTTCAATTTCTTTTGAAATGCAGGGCGAAAACACTGTTCTCCACTTACCTTTTGCGACGCGTTCATGCTGTTTGCTAAAGCCAAGCTCAAAATATATACAAGTATATGTTTTTTCATGTCTTTTTCTCCAAAATTCTACAACAAACAGCAGTCGCGGCGACGCCACACCAGATAGCCAAAATCCGATCCGTTGTAGGGAAACTCTTTTCCGGGTTGCCAAAACATTTCCGTATGTCCCATGGGGTAGCAATTGTTGGCGGTCGGGATAGGGTAGGTCATTTGTAGGCGATATTGGCTTTTCTTGATGATGGGCATGGGATACTTGGAACAAAGGCCGTCAGTGCCGTATGTCCCCCACAAAAGAAGCTCACGGTGGAGTTTGGCCATGAAGCGGCCCGTGATGAGAAGGCTTGCCTGGACGCCGCCTGAATGATCATTTAAGGTACCCGTAAATGGATAAAGGCCACCCTGGCAGCCATTGCACCAGAACAGCATATCCATGGGCAAGTTTACCGAAGAGGCCAAACAATCAGCGGCACAAGCCGCTTGTGCAACCAGGTTTCCAAAGAGGACCGATTCAGGATTTAAAATAAAGGATTTCTGATCGTCCCCCCACAGCGGGTCCAGTTCTGTGAGATAAGCCAGGTCAATGGAGATATTTTCCAGACAAACAAAGTCGGTGAGGACTTCCAGCCAGTACATAATCGGATAGACATACCAGTGAACCTGGTAAAAGCTGTGGTGGGTTCCATCATCCGTGTTCTCTTCAACATCCCCCCGGTAGTTAACGCCGGAGCGTGCAACCGAAATCCCCCCCATATTGACCAGGCAGTAAGGGGTGCGCGTGACATCAACTAACCTGACAGGTTCCCAGAAACCCACAGGAATACCGGGAACTGGCAAGTTTAAAGGCGGACGGTTACATATGCAAATTGGCTTACGGGGAGCTTGAGGGCTAGGGTTTCCCTTTACAACATCCATTCCCATGATGGTTAGGGGAAACACACATTTCCAGCAAACGTCCGTTATAGGATTTACGAACTTTCCAACGCAATTAGCATGGACGGAGGCACACAAAATGCTTAATACTATAAGGATGAAAGACACGCTTTTATATATTGATAAATCACTTTTGCCGCTCTTGGACATTCTGGCGGTCTCAATAGCTGCCATTGTTTTCCTGGGCGTGATATTCCGGTATATTCCGAGTATTCCCGAGCCTAACTTGCGCTTCAGGTCTCCCCTTGGAAAGCTTCCTTTCTTTGTTGGAATCGTTATGTATGGCCTGGTGTTTCTCCTGGGCTGTT
>CAZXMD010000266.1:0-1809 GCA_964641635.1 uncultured Candidatus Finniella sp.
GTTTTCAGAAAATTATCCGCTCCTCTTACCCCCTGTCAACAGATGCGACAGAACCCTTAGAGGTGTTCAGATTACAAATCAGAGAGAGTTTGTTTTCAAGCCATTGAATGTGAGGATAAATTGAACAAAATGTTGATTGGCGCACCCATTTACTCTCTTCAACTTTATGAAAATAAGTAAAGAATTTGTAAACCCAATTGGTCGTCTTTTCATTTTGACCATTAATTTTAGATATTATTGTTTTACGAAGACTATTTATACAATTAAGACTGTAATAACACAAGACTAAGAATCCACAGTTAAAAGAAAGAAAATAAGGGGATTGGTAACTAAAGCCGCTCCTATCAAACAAATAATTACCTAAATACCAAGTACCTAGGATGGCTGAACAGATACTATAATTATATAATCTGAGAGCAGGATGGCTATAAAAAAGTATGCCGCCTCCACTGCAGATTCCATGAGCCCGTCTTTGTTCGTCAACGATTAAGCTTCCACTATCTCCACAGGTAGTATAGCTCTGGGAGTGCCATTCAGGCGGCGGGAAAATGTCGGTGGTACCAGGTGCATGAGACCAGAAAGAGGCCCAAGTGCCTTCTTCTATGTTGTATTCTTTAGGGGTTTCTTTTTTTATATGTGATCTAACCCTAGGAATAAAATCATAAATATTATTTTTATAAGCTGACAGTTGTTCTTTTAACCAAGTAGGCTTTTTATTACTACCTCTATAAACAATCATTTTTTTACGATAATTTGTATTACTAGGCTCCCATTGGTCTTCCTTACCATTTTTATTAGTAATACCAAAACCACACACAGAAACCCTTATGGGGCTCATATCATCTAATGAGTAAGTAGGGTCAATATAAGGAAAATGAATGGGGAAAATTGGATATTCTAATAAGATTAGAGCAATGTCATTTTTACTATCTTTTTTACCTTTATATTCTTCGTGAATTAAATAATTTATAATTCCTATTCTATGTTTTTCTTGGTAAATGGCGTAGGATTTTCCTAAATCAAATGTAAAATTCGTATCCTCTCTTTTCAAGCAATGAGCTGCCGTAAGGCATACACGATTACTAAGGCTTTCTTCTTTCCATTTTATAAGATTAGCTGTTCCATTGTAAAAAATACTTTCATTTTGCTTTGAAAAATTAAGGACGAGCTTAAGTGTCCCTTCAGTGTCATTTGTAACTTCCTCCCTCATACAAGCCACAGACCCAGAAATGATTAAAATCCATCCTAAAAAGAAAATTTTTTTCATTGTAGAAACTTCCTTAAATTTTTAACAGGGCTATGCATTTGGCCCCACACCCACTATATATAGTGTCTATCTGGCACCGTCAACTTAACTGAGGATGTGATATAAGGGGAGCTCTTGAATTGAGAAAGGCTCCCTCATGTTGACAAAAGGGTTCTGTCGCATCTGTGAGAGGGGTGTAAGGATTATCTGAAGACGAGGAAAATTGGGACGCGTTAAGCCATTAACTCCGAGAAGTTATGGAAAGAAGATGGGTTTGGTTGTTGCCCTATCATTTGTCCTTTGAGTTAATCGCAAAAGTTGGTGACGGGCGAGGTTAGGCGGCGATCGATTGAGGAGGCATCACCTCACACCCGTTTTGGAATTTGACACCGGAGATGATTTTTGGCAACTGGTTATTTCCGTCAAGACGCCTCCAGGTTTTCTCGGCATTCTTGATCAGTTTGAACACCATAATGAAGACATTTGCTCGCGAGAGGAACCCCTTCGAGGTTCTGTCGCATCTGTTGACAGGGGGTAAGAGGAGCGGATAATTTTCTGAAAAC
>CAZXMD010000267.1:0-1807 GCA_964641635.1 uncultured Candidatus Finniella sp.
CAGTCCCAAAGATTAAACTGTTTTTTCAGAGCTTTCCTGGTTTATTTTTCCCATATGACCTTTCCCCTGTCTTAGTACCATGACATGGATGAGAAATTCATTTTACGCAGCTTGCTTTGCAAAAACTACCGGTGGTAAATAATTTAGCGAACTGTGTGGTCGCTCATGGTTGTAATGGTAGCGCCATTTGTTTATTTCATACTCCGCTTCTTCAATACTTCTGAACCAATGTTGATTCAAACATTCGTTTCTGAACTTTCCGTTGAGGCTTTCGACAAAGGCATTTTGGGTTGGCTTACCTGGCTGAATAAAATCCAGCGCCACTCGAGTCTCTTTGCTCCAGAAAAACATCGCCTTGCTGGTAAATTCAGTGCCGTTATCACACACAATACTTTTGGGCTTGTCACGTAGCTCAAGCAGGCTTTGGAGAAAACGCGCTACGCGTTGTCCAGAGATGGAAATCGACACCAGCTGACCAACCATTTCGCGTGAATAATCATCTACCACATTCAGCACGCGAAATCGTCTGCCGCTGGTGAGTTGATCAGATACAAAATCCATCGACCAGCGCTCATTCGGTGCGCTTGGCACAGTCATAATCATGCGTGGTCTTTGTAATTTCTTGCGTTGTTTTGTACGCACTTGCAATTTCTCCTCAGTATAAATCCGGTAAGTTCTCTTTTTATTTTTCACCAAAGCTTCTTGCCGAAGCATGCCGTGCAGCAACAAATAACCATAACGGGAATACTGGCCCGCTAATTGTTTAAGCCTACATCGCAATTCAGCATCGTTCTTATCAGTTAGCTGATAACGACAGGCTGTTCGACTGACGCTGGCCAATTGACAACCCCGACGCTCACTGATGGCATATCGCTCACTCAGGTACGCCACAATCTGCTTCCGGTCTGTAGGCTTTACCACTTTTTTGAGAGCACATCCTTCATCGCATCAATTTCAATCATGCGCTCTGCCAGTAGTTTCTTGAGCTTGCCATTTTCCTGCTCAAGTTCTCTCAGGCGTTTGGCATCATTGACTTCCATGCCAGCAAACCGGCTGCGCCAGTTGTATAAGGTGCCATTAGATATGCCGTATTTGCGACAGATATCATCGACTTTGACACCCGCATCATGCTCCTTAATCGCGTTAATGATTTGCTCATCGGTAAATCGTTTCTTCTTCATAGTGAGATCTCCTTGGGTTATTTTACTGGAAATCTCATCCTTGGCGTGGCACTAAATTTGGGGGAAAGGTCAATTCAATGATAAATAGCCAATTTTCGAATTTAGGTTACTTAAGTAGACATAGTTCTTCCCCCTGCCAATGGTTGCACTTTCCAAAAATGTATCATGCAGCCTCTTTTTATTATGACGCTAATTTTAATAAACGAGAGCGTATAGTTGAAGGTTATTTAAATGCTATTGGGTGTGACCCACGGAATGAATTGGACAGGAACTAGTAAAATGAAAAGAAGACTTTTATCAAAATTTCACGTGATTCTTTTTATGAATGCAATACTGCTAGCGGGGGATGCTTTTGCCTATAAAGAAGAGGTGCATAAAGCAATAACAGAAAAAGCAGTTGAGCATGAGTTTAGTTATTTGAACGATGTTAACTGGATTAAGAAAAACCTGGGTTTAAATTACCCGGTTGCAAGTAAGAAACAGTTTCCACTTCCACCCTATTCTATTACCGAAATTATGAAGGATGGGGCTTTTGCTGAAGATGCAATATTTCCAGTCCAACGATTTTTTAACCATTTTTGGGATCCTATCAGGGATATAGGTCTCAATATTGATGGAGTTCCATA
>CAZXMD010000268.1:0-1799 GCA_964641635.1 uncultured Candidatus Finniella sp.
TTTCCATGGGTCCAAAAGGTCAGTTGGTTCCAAAAATTGTTACAGCAGGCAGAGAACCTCAAAGCAGTGCTTTACTTGAATTTTTAATGGGTGTTCCTGCTGTGAAAGCTGTAAAAGGATCAACCAAAGAGGAAGCAATTGCATTCATTATTGCTTCCGCAATGTTGTATGATAATCACTTAAAGGAGCTTTTCTTTTCACGTAGTGTTGTTGTTCATGACGAACACAAATTTCATGGGTTGAGAATTAACAAGAATGCAATCAATCTTATCGCGAAACTTGATGTTACAGGTCAACTCTATGTTGCTGCCCATGACAATGGCCATCATGTTTTGGTGCCCTTAGGGCCGGATGACAGCTTCGGTTCTCAGGATATTATTGACCTGCCGAGAATTGATAGAGATGGGCAGGTTGCAGCATTACAGGAAATGGGCTTGTCGCGAGAAGAAGCACATAAATATTCCAAAGAAGCAGGTAGGGATTACACTATCCTGAAAGGATTGTTAGGATTTGCAACAGACGAAAGTAAATGGAAGTACCAAGAAATAGTTGAAATCATACCCGCTCTTTTAATCGGTCGTTGGGATGAATCCAGAGAAGGAGATCGAAAAGTAATAATACAACTCTCAGGAGAAAGTTATGAGGCTTATTCTGAAAAGCTCTATAAATGGCTGGAAGTTGAATCCCCGCCATTGATTAAAATTGGAAGTTCCTGGCGTCTCACCTCTCCACTGGATGCCTGGACAAATCTTTCTAAACATCTTTCAGCAAAGGATTTTGAAAATCTTAAAGCCTGTTTCCTTGAAGTAATGAAAGAAATTAACCCCGTGTTTGATCTGGAGCCTGAACACCGCATGATGGCTTCTTTCGGGGGTAAAGAAGCCCTATTCTCACCATGGTGCCGGGAAGGGTTGACACAATCACTGATCCTTATCGGATTACATGGGGACAAACTGAAGTTTCAGCATAGCTTTTACGCCCAAGAATGGGCAGATGGGATTATCAGGGAGCTTTTATATGAGGCCCCAGGTGATTTATGGGCGTCCAGAAATCACGAAATGCCCTTAATTGCTGAAGCATCTCCTGAAAGTTTTATTGAGTCGGCTTATCACTCTTTGTCCTTAGATACTAAACCTATTACGGATATGTTCATAGAAGAGGACGGCTTCATTTCGCCTACGAGCCATCATACGGGGTTACTTTGGGCACTGGAAGCGTTGGCATGGACAGAAGAATATATATTTGATGCATCGAAATTGTTGGCAAAGTTGGCCGCATTAGACCCGGGAGGCAAATTGTCAAACCGCCCATTGAACAGTCTAAGGGAAATATTCAAACCCTGGCATTATCAGACTTTGGCGTCCTTTGAACATCGCATGAAGATCTTGGAGCAGATCATCAAAATAGAATACGAAGTCGGTTGGGAATTATTAAATGGATTGATTTCTGGCGGTTCAGATATAGCCTCCCTAACACACAAAATGCGCTGGAGATTATTTGAACGGAGCTTTGAACAACGTTATACATATCAGGAAATCTTTGAAACACATTCCCGTGTTCTGCAACTGCTTATTGAACATTTCGATTATTCTGAGAAGAAGCTAATTGACTTGTTGATAAAGTCTGAATCAAAACAAATAAAACATCGCGACCGAGAAAAAGTTCTGTCATTCATTGAATCCAACCTTGATAAGATCGAGATTATAGATCATTCCGCCTGGCACGCCCTCAGAAGTACCTTGTCCAATCACCGCTCCCATCCAGACGCTCAGTGGGCACTACCTGAAATTCAATTAATG
>CAZXMD010000269.1:0-1793 GCA_964641635.1 uncultured Candidatus Finniella sp.
CACATAATTTATCCCAATCATTGGATCCAATAGCCCTTTATATTACACTTCCTGGCGGGATTGAAGCCAAAATCTATTTGTGAGCCATTGATCCGTTATGAAACGAATCCTGGACAACAAATGCGTAACCGTCTAACTAACCACCTCCTTGTTAGGGAAAATAAGGCTAGGTATATTACGCATCTGAGCTAAATCATTGGGGTTAACGTTGAAAGGGAGCAGCCGTTCTAGCTGTTCTATGGTTTGAGCGGAATGAATGGTTTTGAGAGTGAATTTAAGCCAAGCGAAGGTATCGACTTGATGTTGTTTGCAGGTTTCAATGAGCGAAAAGAGGATGCTGCCAGCGTTAGCGCCGATGTCATTGCCATGAAAGAGCCAGTTTTTGCGTCCAATCACGAAAGGCTTAATGGAGCGTTCGCTGCGGTTATTGTCTATTTCCAGGCGTCCATCCTCTAGATAGCGACAAAGCGAGTCCCAATGAGTAAGAGCATAGAAGACTGCCTTACCCAGTGGACTTTTGGGCAAGACTTTAAATTGCGATTCGTCGAGTAGCGATTTTAACTGGTTTAAGATGGGTTTGGCCGAGTGTTGACGCTCTGTAAAAATAGTTTGTGACGAAGCATTTTGTTCTTTTAGCCGTTTTTCAAGCTCATAAAGTTTAGCCATGAGCTTGACGACTTGATGAGCCAAACCTTCTTTTTTGGTGGCTTTAACCACATCCATAAAATAACGCCTGGCATGAGCAATACAAGCCACATGTTGGATATTAGGAAGCTCACCCATTGCTACATATCCTTTATAGCAATCGGCATGCAAATACCCTTTAAAATCAGCAAAGAAGTTTAACGGGATTTGGTGCGAGCGACCGGGGTGGTACTGATAAACAAAGGCGCGTTTGTCGGGGGATCCTCCAATGAATAACCACATATAAGAAAGCTGCGTGGGTAATCGACCTTTTTCTTTTAAAACCTGCAAAGGGGTTTCATCAGCATAAGCTACATCATATTCCTGGATACTGGCTTCCATGAGCTTAACCAGAGGGGTTAATAATTTAGCGGCATGAATCAGCCAGTTACTCAGCGTTCCCCGAGTTACGGAAAGGCCAGCTTCATGAAACATGGCTTCTTGACGATAAAGCGGCATGTGGCGGTTAAATTTACTATCAATAACCGCCGCTAAAAGACCTGCTGAGGCCATGGATTTATCAATAGGTTGTTGGGGTAATTTGGCCAAACGGATAGTTTCTTCACAGGTTTTGCAAGCATATTTTTTGCGAACATGAACCACTCGGAACGTCATTTGTGGAACCACATCCAACTGCTCAGTGACCTCATCAGAGATGTGAGTTAATTGGCAGCCACAAGCGCATTGTTTTTCTTCAGCGCTTAAGTCGTAAATTTTTTCAATGTAAGGCAACGATTTTGGTAGTGCTTTGCGACCCGTGCCTTTCTTATTGCGGGTGTAGGTAATGGTTTCTGTAGAAGTCTTAACTTCCGCGGATTCTATTTCTTCAGCCGGCAGGGCTTCATCAAATTGCAAAGCAAACTGTTCACTCACTACTCCTTTTTCGCTTTTGCGCCCAAAACGAGCTGTGCGGAATAAATGGAGTTGATGCTGGAGATTTTCAATGGAGGATTTTTGGTGCTGAATCGTGCTTTCTTTTTGATTAACCAATGCTAAAAGTCGTGCATTTTCGTCTTGTAATTGCTTAATTAATAAGGCTGAAACTTCCGACATTTTTATAAGTAAGCAGTTGTTTTCATGACGAAATTATAACAAAAAACAAACCATTT
>CAZXMD010000270.1:0-1768 GCA_964641635.1 uncultured Candidatus Finniella sp.
CCTTTGCTTTAACGAATCTCGGCATGGTTTATGCATCCTTAGGCAACGAGAAGGAGAGCAAGGAACTCCTTGAAAAGGCTTTGATTGTTATTGAAAAAAATTATGATAGGCGCTCCGTATGGTGCTCTTTTTTGCTTAACAGAATAGCCATAGCCTATTATCTTCTGGGTGACCATGAGAAAAGCGAGAAGTTTTTACAAAAGGCGCTTGAAAAAATTAGCGAGTCATATGGTACGGATCATGTATTTTATGCGATCATTATTGCTAATTTAGGAAATATATACAGGTGTCAAGGAGATAAGGAAAAAAGTAAACAGCTTTTGGAAGAAGCTTATGGCATATTGCAAAAATACTGGGGCCCAAAACATCCAACAACTCTTAAAGCACAAGCCAACCTTGCTTTATGGGAAAGCAGCTTAGGTAAACCGGGAAAGAAAGGCGATGTTCTTCAATATCCCTTCTAAGGAAGCTTGGACGATATTCTTTCATCAAAGTTATCAAAATTCCCCTGTGCCAGATGTGCGTCAAAATGATCGATTGCACTTTTAGAAGTCTTTACGTACTTTTGATATGCTAATCTTAGCGCGCGTCTCATAAAAAGGAGAAGTTTCATGAAGAGAAAATTTATCATGCTAGCCATGCTGTTTGTTCAGATGTTTTTTACATCAGAAACCATTCAGGCTGCGGAAATACAGTCTATAGAAACCGGCAAAGGTAATTTGTGTCCAGCTGATAATGATAGGGATTAGGCAATGTCAGTGGCAGACGAGGAGGCATAGCGATTGTTGTCAACCTAGGTCTGTAATACTGTTGCCCACCTGATGCGTCATTTAGGCGCAGCTTACATGGGTTAGTTAAATAAGTGGGTGTGTTTTTGTGTTTTTATACAACCGGCTGCGATGTCTTTATTTTTCTAAGTTCCTCCCCAAATTTACATTGCAAAAGTTGAAATTAGGGGACGTTTATATTTGTGCTCTTAATGAGAGTGATAACAAGCGTGGCGGCGTTTTTGCGAGCAGGTCTTGTGGTGCGAGTCGTTCCTGGGAAATTGCCGTCCTAAAGGCTCAAACAGAGTATGTGGAGAGGGAAGCTGTTCGCGCAGCCAATGCGACTTCTTCAACAGGATTCGCGGCATTTCCCTTTATATTTTCCAAGCAAAGAGCCATCAAACAAGCTAAAAAGTATGCCTATGCCGAAATGGTTGAGCGCTACGCCTGGCCGGAATGGTTTGCCAACGACACTATTGCTTATCAATTACGACATGACGTTTGTGATCGCAATAACCCGTTTTACCAGGCTATCCAAAAGGAGATGGAATTTACCAATCTGTACATTATTCAGCCGCAGCTAGAGCTTAATGATTTGCAGTTAGTCATCATTTATGCCGTAAGCGAACTCGGTCTTGTGTGTGCAGCTGCAGCCCACAAAAATAAAGAACAAGCTGAGCTCAGCGCCTTGAAAGAGCTTTATATGCACGCCATTGGATTGTTCCGTATGAAAAGCCAAAATCTTGAGGCAACCACAATTTATGACAAAAGGGTTTACTGGATCAGCGCGCAACATCAACGCCTGCAAAAAAGGCTATCTTCTCAAGGAAATATTCCCCTGTCGATACCTTATCCTGTCATTTTTCAAGACATTAAAACAGCGTTTGACCAAACCCACGTCGTTCAACGCTGTGTTTTTGAAGGTTATCACAAAAAATTTATTTCTGAAGAAAATGAAATGTACATTTAAGAGCCTCAATTCGATATAAGGGCTCACCCGT
>CAZXMD010000271.1:0-1767 GCA_964641635.1 uncultured Candidatus Finniella sp.
CCTGTGTAAAGGGTTTTAGCAGAAAAAGCCATAACTTTTTCCCATTCTTTTACCATTGGGATCAGACCTCTTTTTTCAAGTTCTGATACCTCTCCCTTCTTAAGTGGAAAACTTACCCCATCTATCTCATTGATGCCACCGTGCATTTTTCCAGCAGTAGGTTGAGCTATCAGGCTGCTGTAAATTTTTCCTGCCAGGGCCGTAGAGGGTGGAATCAACAAGGTTTCTTCCTCACCCAAATCAGCATGTCTTTCCCTTCCAACAAGCCAATTACAAGTCATCATAACATTAGACCTGTATATGTCTCCACCTGTAAGATTTGCCGCATCGAATTCCTCCATCACGCCATCTGGGCTATCTAGATTTTCGAAATCAGTGATAAGCATTACCTTGTTCTGATGTGCAATTTTGGCCCACTTGTCCACGACCTTATTAGAACCTAAATAGCCTGGAATTACCAA
The DNA here is from genome assembly GCA_964641635.1 of uncultured Candidatus Finniella sp. Classification (GTDB taxonomy): domain Bacteria; phylum Pseudomonadota; class Alphaproteobacteria; order Paracaedibacterales; family VGCI01; genus VGCI01. The sequence continues at coordinate 462 of CAZXMD010000271.1, forward strand.
CATGGAATAATTCTCTCTTAGATCAAGTCTGTCAAAGCGTGCTTTTAATTCTTCATCTATTTTATCGATTACCAGGGTGTTATCCAGATCTTTTAAGCGCTCAGGACTGGCGTTGAAAATGGTCAGGTTTTTAATCTTATCCATTTCAGAGTTTTTATAAAAGAGGGCTAGAGAACGATAGGCCTGTTCCAATTGTCGGCTCTCATTTATGGCTTTGGTTAAGTTTGCCCTTAAAACATCCTCAGCTTCATCCGCTTTTTCCTGAGCCGCGGCTATCATATCAGTAACATTTTCAGCATTACTCATAAGATCCATCCACATCAACAATTGCTTTTTTAGCTGGTCCCGATCTTTCTGGCGGGAGGATTCATTTAGGAATATATTCTTACGTGCCTTATTCTCTGGATTCATCACTTTTGTACCCTCAATGGAGGATTCAATTAGCTCAAAACCACCGTATTCCATCAGTTGATCACATAGTTCCCCTAAATCCATTGCAGGACTTGGCCTTAGCGCACCTTCTTGGGATGAGCTTAGAACTGGTTCCTTTTCTTTTTCGATATCCATATTTTATTTCTATAAGATTTTACTCGTTTCCAGAATTATCTATTTCATCTACCATAGCCTGTAATGCTTTGAGGAAAGCCCCACGTGATTCGGGGGTTTGCATTGCAGATTTCAGGATTTTATTTGTCCGCAATTGTTTTGCTATCCTATGGTAGGTATCCTGTTGTGTTCTCGTCTCATTTAAAAAAGAGCTTTGGGAAATCATCCCCTCTTTTCCAAAGTCGCCCAGGTTACTGAATTTTAATTCTTCTTTAACCGGTTTTCCTTCGATAGTTTCAAACTCAACTTTAACTGTTGGTTTAAAGTGTTGAAATGCCTCTTCTATAGTCTTTAAACCCATGACTGGCTCCGGTTTTGTCGGTTTAGAAGTAAGCTGTTGCACCAGGAGCGTTCTATTTGAAGCAATCTGCGTAATGGCTTCGAATGATTGTTGGGGCACCAATTGCCCACCTATTAGTTCTACTTCGTTCATATCAGTTTTTTTTAATTAAGATTTATGTTAAACCATTTCTTCTTAAAATTTTAAAAAGGTTCCATTACGGCATTTTGATAGTCTATGCTCCAAGTAAGTTCCCTTTCATTATCAATATCCAGCTTGATTAAAGATCCTTTGTTTGCTTTACCAGCAATTATCATTCGTGACAAAGGTCTTCGCAACTGATTTCGGATAACACCGGTTAGCGGCCGCGCGCCATATTTTGGTGTAAAACCAGAAAGCGCCAAATGTTGAATCGCCTCC
>CAZXMD010000272.1:0-1003 GCA_964641635.1 uncultured Candidatus Finniella sp.
CGGGTAATATAACCCCAGTTTCGTCCTTCCCCCATTTCATTTCTCCTATTATATTCTTTCCTTGGTCATAGTCTAAAATCTGCTATGGAAAGATTTTTCACGCTTTGCCACATTAGTGGCTCTGGAGGTCAGTAGATTGTTCACTTGGTTAATAGCAAGAGTGCTGGAAAACTTCAAATTACCAGAGACTCCTGACTAGCGTCAGGCAAGCATTTCGCAGGACCGATTCCCCCTTTAAAAGGAGCCGTCGTGGAACAGTAAGGGGGATTTTGTAAGGGAATAAATGGGTGTGTATAGGGGAATTAAACTTCCGATAAGGATATAAATGAAAGATAAAAAATGGAAAGAGTAGGAATCATTGGGGGCGCGGGCTTTATCGGAAGTTACATCACCGCTCAGTTTTTGGATCATGGGTACGAGGTGAAGGTATCTACCACCGATATTACTAAAAATGATAAGTATAGCCATTTAATGAAATTGGTAAATGCCGACCTCTTGCACATTGCTGAATTGGATGTGCTTGACAAAGGGCAATTGGCAAGCTTTGCTACGGATTGCGACATTATCATTCATTGCGGCACTCCCTTTCAGTTGGACTTTACCGATGCTCAAAAAGAACTGTTCGAGCCTACCATCAAGGGGACGGAAAACTTTTTGGAGGTGGTGTGTGCCATTCCTTCTGTTAAGAGGGTAGTATTTGTCGCTTCGGTGGCCTCCATGAACACTAATTTTCCCATGCCCGAAGGTACCAAATCTCCTGAAGAGCCTTTCGATGAAAATGAGCCCTTCTTCTTTAGCGACAAAAGTCATCCATATGCCCAAGCCAAGTTTATCGCCAACCAAACTGTCGATAAATACATTGAGGAACATCCTGATTTGAAGATTGAAATTACCTCCATATCGCCCGTGATGGTGATCGGCAAGTCCATGTCGGGCCGCGGAGACTCTACTTCTACGAATATTCAGTCCTTGATCAAGGCGAAGCTGGCCCCCAATCCTTTCA
>CAZXMD010000272.1:1013-1710 GCA_964641635.1 uncultured Candidatus Finniella sp.
AGGATGTGCTGTTTTCGATGGTGAGTGTAACGGATGTGGCCAAGGCAGCTTTCAAAGCCGCAACCACCTCGGGCGTGCATGGTGCCAACTTCCTCATTGCTAATGAGAGCTACCATGTATCGGACATCTCGCGCATGCTCAATAGTGAGGCACCAGCACATCAGGGCAAGCATATTTACAGCAATGAGAAGGCGAGAAAGCAGTTGGGACTGACTTTCCAACCCGTAATAATGGCACTTGAAAACTACGCATGATGACAGCTTTATTTAAACAGCCTTCGAAGACCGACAGCTTACCAATCAATGACCATGGTAACAACAGCAAATTATCATTTCAATGCTGCTTATCAATAGCTGGTTTTCTTCACTACCGTATCAACAGAAATACTTTGCTTTTCCTTGCCAAAAAGCAACCACTACCAACTTTACCTAATCAGCAACCATCATGAATGTTTTGAACCAACCTAACCACAACAACAGTGCATCCAAAGGGCGATGGAACAGATCGCTCTTTGGCTTTGCTGCCTTTATATTTCTTGTTTTTGGACATGTGGCTTTGGCGCAGCCATTTGTTACTGTATGGAAAACAGATAATACGGGTACTTCAGGGACAAACCAAATTACTATTCCAACAATAGATGGAGGATATGATTACGATATTTATTGGGAAAAAACAGATAACGCAAGTGTCAACGGTA
>CAZXMD010000273.1:0-1657 GCA_964641635.1 uncultured Candidatus Finniella sp.
ATACGGCATATGCGGCTTGTTTTGCTTCTACCTGTGAAAGAAAATATATGATGTTATCATGATCTAAAGCCTAAATTTTTAACTTTTTGCGCCTAATTATACGGGGATGACTTATTTATTAACATATTGATAAATAGGCTAAAATTCAGCTTGCATCGTGTCCTGTCTAAAAGGATGTGCAACACTGAATAGTCGGTTAGTCAGAATGCTTCAATGACCACTTCAGAAGGATCGACCATGGCTGTTAAAAAAATTGTTACATTAGTAACATCATTAACTCTTTAGAAAGTGGAATAGAAATCTGTAAGGCAGGGCCTGAGATCGGGACAAATCCTGGTAAAAATGGGATTTTTAGCTTGATTTATGGTTGGGGCCTTCCTATGCTGAAAGTGAGGTTTACGGCCCGTCACGAGCTATTTGAACCTTGAACGAGCGTGGCACCCAAGTGCGGGAAACACTTGAATGCCACATGACCACAACTCAACATAGGAGGTTGAATCATGGCTACACATAATCTAGCCGATAACAGGCGTTTTTTCCAAGAATCAATTCAGGAGGATCCCCATAAATCCGGCATGCCGGAAACAGGTATCCGTTGAGCTTTTGCACCTAAAAGAAGGCAAGAAGTATTTTTTTGCCTTTCCTAACTTGTGCAAGGTTTAAAGGACTGTTTTGGGCAATTTCCGGGCATTTTCGGTTATTCTTCGGGAAGAACTGTCTTTGATTTCTAAAAATGAGAGTTATTAGCTTCCGTACTCCCTTTAAGCCAGCACAAGGCAAACAAATGACTTGCCCCTTTGGGCTTCTACATAAGGGAGATATTCACCATGATAGAAATTCAATCATTAAACGGCTTGCAGGGAAAACTTTATGACGGCTACAGTGAGCTTTTCGATTGCCTCATGACGCGGGAAAATCTAAAGCTTCTGGAAAAGAATCCCGATTTTAACTCGCTGAACTGGAGCTTTGTCATCTACCCCCCTAAACGGGTTGCCATGCTTCATGCCCATCAACAAAACCCATCCCAAATGACCAAAGAAGCTTTTGAGAATGGCTTATCCTTGGTTGAGGTTTGTACAGGTGATTATGAAAACCCCGTGCAAATCGTTTTGACGCCTAACATTAACCTGGAATACCTTAAGAAAAAATGGTGCCTTGATTATTGCCGGTTCCATCACCTTATCGTCCGGGAATATCTAGAGAAAAAAACAGGTTGCTCGATACTCGGGCGGGAGGTGGCGGCATGTTAACTCTGGAAACATCTCCCTATTTCCGCGACCTTGACTGGGACACGCTGAAAGCCTTTTATTATACGGCCAAGGTTGGCAACGTGTCCCGCGCCGCGCCGTTCCTTGGCCTCGACCAACCCGCCTGTAGCCGCCGGATCACAAAGCTGCAAAAGCATCTGGGGTACCCTCTCTTGACTCGTCACTATAACGGCATTGTTCTAACCCGAAAAGGCGAAGAGCTTCTGTTGATTGTCGAGAACATGTTTATCGATATGAAGAGGTTTACCAGCCGGAATCATGCCGCCCAAAACCGAAAACGGAGGATCAGGATTGCGTCTCCTTACGCCCTTGCGTCTTATCTTCTTAATGGCTTTATCCTGGATTATAACCGGGAGCGTCCCGACCTCATCTTCGAGGTCATTGCCACA
>CAZXMD010000274.1:0-1650 GCA_964641635.1 uncultured Candidatus Finniella sp.
CCCATACTCGATGCACAATCTTCAAGGATATACTGCGGCGAAAGGCCCGTATAACGCCCGAGTGAGCAGCAAGCACGGCCGCAGGGCATTGGCGCTTGCGACAAGCCCGAAGGGAACAGGCGCGACTTTTGCCCAGGGAAGACCATCCACAGAATACGCAAAAGGCGTGACTGCCGCGCGCAGCCTGATCGACTCGGTTGTTATGCGGCTGCTGGGACTGGAGTTAGCTTTCATATTTTGCTGACGTAGGCTCCATTCATTCCGAATTTTGAAGGGGCCGATTATCACATAAAAGAATCGCATGTAAAGACATAACCTATTTCAATTAGATGTTTTAAGGAAAAATATATCCAATTCCCATGGCATTTTTATATGGAGTTATTTCAATAAAAACATTTACCTTCCTGCTAAAATAAACGCCTGTATTAATTTTAGGGTTGAACCAAGTTGTTTTCTTTTGATATCCGCCCCAACTATAAGGGCGCTCTTCTTGAATTTCATCAGCTAATAGCCAAAAAACCTCCACGCCAAATCCCAAATATGGTTCAATGTTATTGAAGGCTTTGAGAAAATTAAAATTCCCTTCTAATGACACGTTTACTTCATCTGTTTTGATGCCTGTATAAGCGCCAAAACCATAGTTGAGAATATCATAAAAGCTCATGAATTCTGGTCCAATTTGATAAGAGCTAATAGATTCAGTATTGTTGTACGTAGCGCAGCACGACCTGTGTTCACTTAGGTCGTATGATAAATATTTAGCTTTCAAATTTAATGGAAGCGAAAATGCTTTTCCCGTGCATAACGTAAGCCCAAAGTAAATTATTACAAATATTTGGTTTGTATATTTACCTACCGTTAATTTCATTTTATTCCTCTAAAAGCAATTTGTCTCTCTTGAACATATCTCTCTTCATCTCATGTATATATAAACAAAAGATTTGCTGGATTCTAAATTTTAACACAACATCGTATCCGTTCCGGGCCTAAGTTTCAATGGGCATAGGTGGAAACACCACAGGTCCGTATAACGCCCGAGTGAGCAGCAAGCACGGCCGGAGGGCATTGGCGCTTGCGACAAGCCCGGAGGGTACAGGCGCGGCTTTTGCCCAGGGAAGAGCATCCAGAGAATTCGCAAAAGACGTGACTGCCGCGCGCAGTCTGATCGACTCGGTTGTTATGCGGCTGCTAGGACTGGCGATGCTTTTCATAATCGGCAAGGATGCTATGGTATTATTGGTAGAAACGGATATTCGAAAGCGTAATTTATTTGAAGGAATATGTATAACATGATAACCTAGGAAAAGAAAAGCGGTCATGGATTCAAATTTCTAATTTTGTTGTTTCTATTCAAAATGGTAACCAATGCCCGAACTATATTTTCGATGTGTAAATTCAACAAACCAATTGAACTTCCTGTTAAAAAAGATGCCTGCTAATAATTTTCCGTTAATTCGAAACAGGTTTTTTTGAGAACCTCCATAACTGGGGGCGACTTCTTCCGCTTCTTCGGCTAAAAGAAAAAATAATTCCACACCAAAGCCAATAAACGGCTCAATTCCATTGAAGTTTTTGAAAAAGCTATTGTTTGCTTCTAGAGAGAAGTTAATCTCATCTGATTTAATTCCAGAGTAGGCGCCTAATCCAAAA
>CAZXMD010000275.1:0-799 GCA_964641635.1 uncultured Candidatus Finniella sp.
AAGCGTATCGAGACGGGGCACCTGGTCTACATAAATGCGAATCTTGGCAGCCTGAGCTGTTTGGCGCAACAAAGAGACTTCATTAATAGCATGGGCGGTAAACGATTTCCCATCCTCATCTATGGCTGTCATTTTGAGAGGATGCAATACGGTTTCTTTAGCCGCTTTCAAGCGGTCAAGTAAATTTTCTTCCGGATAGGCATTCATCAAGAATCCAACACTCCCGCAATTGATTCCGTAAACGGGTTTTTCAAGAGATTGCAACTGATGAAGGGACTTCAACATAAAACCATCCCCTCCTAAGACAATGATCACATCCGCTTTGTCCGGGGTTGTTGAGGGGTAGAGTCGCTGCAAAGCTTCATTCGTTTTTTCAGCTTCTTCAGTGGCTGCTGTGATAAAGGCAAGCTTCATGGTTATTCCTTCAGGTATCCAAGAGATTATCCGGTTCTTCACTTTCTGGCAAGAACCCGTCCACCTGAGCATCCCATAGAGCTTTGTAAAGGCCCCCTTTGGCAAGAAGTTCTTCATGCGAACCATCTTCAACAATTTTCCCATGATCAAAAACCAGAAGGCGGTCCATATGCAGAAGTGTTGAAAGGCGATGAGCGATAACGATGGTCGTCTTGCCTTTCATCAATTGCCATAAAGCATCTTGAATATGACGCTCCGTTATAGAATCCAGCTGGGATGTTGCTTCATCCAGCAGTAAAATAGGGGCATTTTTCAAAAATGCCCGGGCAATCGCAATCCGTTGACGCTGACCGCCTGAAAGCTTGACGCCCCGCTCTCCGACGAG
>CAZXMD010000275.1:809-1636 GCA_964641635.1 uncultured Candidatus Finniella sp.
ACCATATCCCCCCGGTAAGGCTAGAATAAACTCATCAGCATAAGCATTCCTGGCAGCTTTAAAAACTTCAGCATCAGTCGCATCAAGGCGTCCGTATCGAATATTCTCCATGAGGCTACGATGGAAAAGGGAGGGGTCTTGAGGAATCATCCCAATATTGGCGTGTAACGACTCCTGGGTGATTTCACAGATGTCTTGTCCGTCGATCAGAATATGTCCGGAGGTAACCTCAAAAAGTCGTAAAATAAGGTTAACAAAAGTTGTTTTGCCTCCCCCGGAATATCCAACAAGTCCCACTTTTTGCCCCGGTAAAATGGTGACAGACTTATTTTCAAATAGAGGCTCCGCATTTCTGTATCGGAAATGAACTTGAGCAAAAATAATCTCTCCATCGTTTACAACAAGTTCTTTTGCACCAGGTTTATCCTCTATTTCAAGAGGGGAAAGAGCAATACGGAGACCTTGCGCAACATTGCCAGCTAATTCGGCAACATTTATTATGTCTTTTGAAAGGGACCACAAGCGATTCATAATAGCGACACTGACTGTTAAAATAAGAGCAAAATCTCCTGGAGAAATCTCCCCTTCCTGGAATCCCTGGATTAACAAAAACAGAATGAGGCCTTGATAGATGACAAAGGATCCCCCATAAAAAGCATTCATTTTTAAGAAGAACCAATCCCGTTTTTGGTCTGTCCTTACATACTCATCAAATTTCGATCCTAATGTGCTTCTCTCTTTCAGACGACCTGTGAAAAGGCGGACGCTGAGTATGTTGCTTAAAATATCAACGATCGTGCCTACAACTGTAGAACGCACTTCAGCTG
>CAZXMD010000276.1:0-1631 GCA_964641635.1 uncultured Candidatus Finniella sp.
GGATGAGATGAGTTCCGGGATGAGGGAGTATTGCGATATTGACGCACCTCTGACTAGGTGAAACATGAACCCGAGGGAGGGGCGTTAATGCAAAAGTTAGGTGCCATTAAAATATACAAATAATTACGGTCAATACTGTAAAATTAAAATGGTTTGAAATGCCTATTATCGCAAAAATAAGAATAAGATTGAAATCGAAAATTATGAATTACTATAATTTGTTGAACTTGTTGTTAATTTTGTTGATGTTTTCATGTGGGGTGCAATCTCCCGATTATATTCCAGAAAAACATGAGGAGTTATCCAAAGGGGAATACGAAAAGTATACAGACTTGTTGGTTAGAGCTTATGAAGAAGGAGATGTTTTAGCAGCATCTCTTCAATTAGCAAATTTAAAAGGTGATAAAGATTTAACATTTAAGCTTTTCAATAGAGGAATTAAGAGTGGTAAGGTTGATTGTGAGAAGGTATATGAGTGGTACTGGTTGTATGATAGACATAATTTTGGCATGAATTTAGTTAAACTTGATACAGCACTGTTTAGGACTTCAGTAAGTTTATGTGATGCGGAAAATACTAACTACTCATATATGGAATATGCTAAAAACAAAGACTTAGAAGAAAAGGAAAATGAACGCAACAAGCCAGTTGAAGACAGCACCAATTTTGATATGTTTTTAGTAGAAAAGTTAAAAAAAATTGAAAGGGATGACCAAAGGATCAGATTTTTGGCTTTGAGTAAGAAAATAGATGAAAAAACAAAAGATAGTTTGTATGTCGAAATGCAACGAATTGATTCAATCAACTTATTAAAGATAGATACGATTTTTAAGGTTTACGGTTATCCCAGTAAAGAGTTAGTTGGAAAAGATGGTAATTTTATCCCTGCATTAATAATACATCATAGTAAGGATCTAGCAACTAGATATAAATATTTACCATTTTTAGAGGACGCTGTTCAAAAAGGATTGTTATTCGAAGGGACGTTAGATATGATAAAAAAAAGAATAGAACACATGGAACTTGCAGAAGAGAATTAATTTATTTAGCACCGGCGCCCAGCCGCCGCAGGCGCGGGCAAGGGCCGCCGCCGGGGCGTTCAAATAGATAATAAATTGTGATTTTATTTGGATAAACTACTATGTATATTCCATAATCTAACCACCATGGAGCACTGGAGCGAAAAACTATCCGCCATCGAAAGCACCTTCGGCCATCGCGAGCAGCGGAGCTGGATGCCCGCAATCGAACAAGCCCAGCAGATCTGGGCGGATTTCTCCGGCGAGGTAGAGGTGAAGGTGCGAGTCCTCTACCTGCTGCACCACATCCTGGTAGAGGAAGCATACCCGGCCGAAGAACACGACCCGATGGCTAGCCTGCTGGAGCGCTACTTCCGGGAGTCTTATGCCCAGTGCGCCGAAAATGCCGAGTACCTGTTCTTCATCGGGAAAATCCTGTACGTGGCAGAGTGGTACTTCGGCCTGGACGACGACGCCAAGCCCACCACAGACAAGCTGGCTTTCCAGATGCAAATGAAAGCTTTCCAGAAAGAACCCGACAACCCGCTCTACGCCTGGGCCTGCGCCTTTTCCAACAACGATCAGGCGCGCTCCTTCGCCCTGGCCGCTGCG
>CAZXMD010000277.1:0-1628 GCA_964641635.1 uncultured Candidatus Finniella sp.
GCGGTTAGGAACAACCTTAAAAGAGTTGGCACAAACATATATGAATGAAGCAGAAAGGGCTGCAAATAAGGACCCTTACTTTGATGAATAAAACGAAAACTCTAAGTATAACGGAAATGGTTGGCTCAAGGAGGGCGCGTGGTAGAGATTAAAGACATCGTTTATTTAATAATCGGTTTGATGCTTGGGTTATATGCAGGTGTGGCGTTGTACTGGCTTCGTTTAGGACAGTCGGTTAATGAGTGGAATGCGCTTACAAATCTAAACTTAAAATCTTACAAACAAGGTGATGCAATCACAGTAAAAGCGGGGACAGATTTAAAACCTGTAAACGTGGCTTTGCCTCCCTTAACTGTAGTAAATAATCTATCAATGCATGTCTGGCACGATGAAGGGATCGGTTGGCATCATACTAGTTCGGGATGGAAACGTGCGAGAATTGTACATGTTTATCAAGCAGGTGACGGCATTACAAATGTGTACAAAGCCTGTCATTTAGACTTGCTTTAAAATGAGGTACTATGGAGTCAAACTCAACAAATTTCGACCTTCATAATCAGCTAATCAAAATCTTTTTTCCTTATGCGGTTGAAGCTCGAGACCGAGTTACCAGAGAAAAGAAAAGGTTTGTTCATTACACAACGGCACAGGCTGCAATAAGTATTTTGAATAACCGTGAGATTTGGATGCGTCAAACATCAACAATGAATGATTATATGGAGATAGAACACGGACTTAACTGTTTAATCAAGGCCTACGGACATGGTGAGCGTAGATTCAAACAAGCGCTGGATAAGATTTACGAAGGTTTGTCCTCCGAGGTTGAAAAGAACTTTGACCAACTGGCGAACACTATTCGAGATGACAGTTATTTGTTATGCGTATCAGAGCACGAGGCGGATGAAGACATGCATGGAAGATTGTCGATGTGGAGGGCATACGGTAAAAATTCTGGTGTAGCTTTAGTTTTAAATCCAGAGCCATTTCACAAAGACACAGATGTATTTAAGGCATATACTACACCAGTAGCGTACTTACGTAGCGATGAGTTCTTACTTAATTTAGTTTTGGTTGCGGAATCCATGGAAAAGGCACTTGAATTACTAAAAAGATTTGATCGTGCTAAGATTTTGCAATTTATTTTAGTTATGCTTAGGTTTGCAGTAATTTCGGCAAAGCATAAAGGATTTTCTGAAGAGCAAGAGTGGCGTGTGGTCTATATTCCGAGCCTTGAAAAGTCCGATCATATAAATCACGCCATTGAAAACATCGACGGTGTACCTCAAGAAATATATAAGATACCAATTAAAAACATCCCGGATAAGATCGACTACCTCGATATGAACAACGTTATAGAAAGGGTAATTATTGGGCCTACCCAGTATCCGGCAGTATTGTATAAATCCTTTGTTAAGGCACTCGATGGGGCTGGGGTGCAAAATGCGCACAGCAAGGTATGCATATCAGATATTCCTCTTAGAAGATAAATGGTAGATTGAATTATTTCTAGGAGGGAGCTATTTTGGATATAGAAAACATATTAACTTTGGTCGGTATACTGCTTCTCGTTTTTCAAATCAATCAGTATGCGATTTCCGCAATAAAGGAGAAAAAGATTCAAGCCTATT
>CAZXMD010000278.1:0-809 GCA_964641635.1 uncultured Candidatus Finniella sp.
GAATGCCGACATAGAGCGCATAATTTTTTTGTCGCCTGCTAATGTGGGGTGAAGGCCCCCTATGTCAGGAAAGATGTCGCCTCTGAGTTAAAATATAGCCGAGGGGGTTGAGGACTAAAAATGAGGACAATCACACGCTATTCAGAGTCGGTCAAAGCCAGCATTCTGGCAAAAGCGATGGCATCGAACGCTCCAAGCCTGTTAGAATTGGCAAAAGAGAATAACATGCCTTATGCAACGCTATACACTTGGAAGAAACAAATGATAAATCAATGCGGTAAAGAGAATAAATCAAATAATCAACGTCCAAATGACAAGTCAGCAAATCAAAAGCTTAGGTGCGTAATAGAAACAATAGATAAAACAGCAGAAGAGCAAGCGACGTACTGTCGAGCGAATGGAATATATTCACATCATTTGGAATTATGGCAAAAACAAATGTTAGAGGGTCTAGGCGCACAAACTGGCAAAGAGCAAAAAGCCGAGATACAGCAAAACAAAAACGAAGTGAGCCAATTAAAACGTGATTTGCATAGAAAAGACAAGGCGTTAGCGGAAGTTTCAGCCTTACTCATTCTCAAAAAAAAAGCAAACTTACTTTGGGGGGCAGACGAGGACGAAAAATCAGCAGGCAAGACAAAGCAAGGGCCGTTGAGCTAATAAAAGAAGCTTGCGTTGCGGGAGCAAGAAAGGAGCCTGCCTGTAAGATTCTGGAAATAGACGTACGCACCTTACAAAGATGGGAAAAGGACTGTAGCTTTGAAGATAAACGCCGTGGTCCTAAAAACGCACCGGGGAATAAGCTGAGT
>CAZXMD010000278.1:819-1606 GCA_964641635.1 uncultured Candidatus Finniella sp.
CAGGCGGCATGTGAAGATAAGAGCTGAAGCAACGCCGTATGATCCAACCTATGAATACTATTTTAGCAGTCGACACGCCAAAATGCGATCTGGACAGATACTAACCGGAGTGAATAGCTGGGCCATTTAGATGGCTTTAAAAAGGCTTGAGCCGTATGCGGGGAAACTTGCACGTACGGTTCTTAGGAGAGGGGGGCACAGTAATGTGATCCCCTTATCCGACTCCTTAGCGGATAAAGGCGAGTATATATGCTCTGAATCAACGATATACCGAATTTTGCGCTCAGAAAAGTTGTTATCTCACCGAAACGCGGCCCGTCCTAATGCGCACCGAAAACCAGCAGAATTGAGTGCCACAAAACCCAATGTCCTGTGGTCTTGGGACATCACCTATTTGTTATCCAATATCCGGGGACAGTATTTTTATCTGTACCTGTTTTTAGATATATTCAGCCGAAAAATCGTGGGTTATGAGGTCTATGCGGAACAATCTGCAGAGCAAGCCGCCGAGGTAGTCGCTAAGGCATATAGTGCAGAAAGCGTAAAGCCGGGAGACGTTACGTTACATGCAGACAATGGAGGTCCCATGAAGGGGTCAACCATGTTGGCGAAGCTTGAACTACTAGGGATTGCGTCCTCATTCAGCCGACCTTCTGTAAGCAATGACAATCCGTATTCGGAAGCATTATTCAGGACACTAAAATATCGCCCCGAATATCCTAGCAAACCATTCAAAGACATTGAAGATGCACGCACATGGGTGAGTGGATTTGTGAATTGGTACAAC
>CAZXMD010000279.1:0-1604 GCA_964641635.1 uncultured Candidatus Finniella sp.
TCCTCCAAGTTTTCTAAATCTGATTCTTCTCTAACATAACAGACAATACGGCAATACCTTTTTCATTAAAAAGTGGTGCTGGGTGAGGATCGGTTCAATTTAAAGCCCACAACTTGCACCCTTTATTATCGTAGTAGACATACAACCTGCATACAGGGCAGTGAATAACTTACGGTAACCTCTATAAAGTCACTTTGAGAGACCATATTTCGGTTAAAATAAGATTAAACGAAATATAACTGGGAAAATAAATCATATGCATCTGGTTTTTGATTTCCGTTTTCAAAGATTAGCTTAATTTGTTCCATTCTGAAAATCCTTTTTACATCAAGATGCTAAGAATCGATATCGGTCAATATTATATGTTAGATTTTGCAATCCTATTTGTACCTTAGCCCTAGCGATTCCGATCGTCCGAATATAATCCCCGCCGAATTTATGCATCCTTGCATAAACATGTTCCACTCTGGCTCGAATTTTGGAAAAGCGGCGGTTGGTTCGAATTTGCGATCGAGTCAATGGTCGATTGCGGTATCCCTTTGCGCAAATGTATGCTTTTATTTTCCTTTTCCTAATTGAATTGGAAATGGCTTCCGTGTTATAGGCGCTATCTGCATGAAGTCTGCTTTCTTTAGGGAGCTTTTTGATAAGTTCTGGTGCTGCTTGGCTATCATGTACGCTTGCATCTGTCACAGAATAGCCAGTGATCAATTTACTTTTTGAATTGACCATTGTATGATTTTTATAGCCGTAATATGATTGTTGATTCTTTTTAGTCCAACGTGCATCCCTATCTTTCTGAGCAAGTTTTTTCAGATTCTCTTTCCATTCTTTTGGTGTTGTTCCCTCCTTTAGTTGTTGATTTTCTTCCCTTTTGTTTCTTTGTTTGGGAACTTCTACAAAAGAAGCATCGAGTATACTGCCTTGCTTCGCAATCATTCCCTGCGTGGAGAGTATTTGCGTAAATTTATCGAAAAGCTTTTTCTCTAAACCTACTTCTTTTATCTTTTCCCTGAATAACCAAATGGTTTTTGCATCTGGAATATTTGAATGATGGCTCAGACCAAGGAAGCGAAGAAAAGAAAATCTATCTCGAATCATAAACTCCGTTTGATCGTCTGAAAGATTGTATAATTGTTGCAATATCAATATTTTAAGCATGAGAATATCATCATACGGCGGTCTTCCCATATTTGCTCTTTCATATGTGCGAAATCCTTTGAAAGTAGGACGAAATTCTTCCCAATTAATAACTGATGATAATTTTTCAAGTGGATCACCTGCCATGCTGATCTTTTCTAAGTGACGATCAAAATCAAATAACTCTGGATGACGTTGCTTCATTCCTTTAAAAGAAATAACTCCATTAAAATTCAACTACTTTTTAGAGGTTACCTTACTATTATCATTGCCTTGTTCTGATGATGAATCAGAAACAGCAATCATTTCAAGAGTAGCCCGACAAATACAATACGTGTTTTTTTCTTTTTCTTTCATTGGTATATCACATCCCAATAATCCACAAACGCAAAAGGTTAATAAAAGAAAGATATTTCTATTTAACATCTACTCTTCTCCAAATAATAGTTAATGACAATTTACCT
>CAZXMD010000280.1:0-1581 GCA_964641635.1 uncultured Candidatus Finniella sp.
AAATCCTTGGTACACATCCCGGGAAGAAATAATTTTCTATTTTTTCTAGGTGAGGCGGATGACATTAAGAATAACGCTCAGGAAGGACGCTCCTTGGTGAATTTCGGGCAATTGCTCTGGCTATTGATTGTAGCTTGAGGTTTCTTGTGCTATAAGAGTTTAAGCGTGTAAGGAGCCAAAAAAAAGGATGCTGTATGATTATGGAATTTCATGACTTTGTTGGGTTTTCTGGGGCTACTGTGATCCTCCTGGCTTACTTCCTCCTTCAAGCGAAAAAGATGTCCCCAGATGGCCTCATCTATTCCCTTTTGAATTTGGTCGGCGCGTTTTTAATTTTATTCTCTCTTACTTATGCCTGGAACTCAACAGCTGTTCTCATGGAAACCATATGGGTTGGCATTAGCCTTTTTGGAATTTTCAAGTGGTATAAGACAAATCATGCTGAAGGAGCTAAACAATAGGGACGTTCTTAAAAAGACCAGGCAGAGTCGTCCGCAAAAAGAGCGCGCAAAAGCTGGTTATTGAGGCCATGGCCTGAATTTTCGCCACTAAACAGACCCTGGATCGGCGCTCCTGCCAAAGCAAGGTCCCCAATAGCATCTAACATTTTATGGCGCACAAATTCATCAGAAAAGCGCAAACCTTCTTCATTCATAACCTTGCCATCTTTAATGACAATGGCATTATCAAGGGAAGCCCCTTGAGCAAGCCCTTGCGCCCAAAGATGCTGTGCATCTTCATAAAATCCGAACGTTCTGGCGCTGGACAGTAAATCTCCAAAATCATCATGATCCGGGTAGTAGTCTAATGACCAGGCCTGATTCGCCAGACGGCCGTTGGCGTTAAACTGCATACTAAACCTGGTCTCATCGCTAGGCTTTAGGGTGGCTGTCGCTTTCCCAACTTTGACTTCAATGGTCTTTAAAATTTTGATACGCCGCACAGGTTGGCGCTGCTGACGGGTTGAAGCTTGCCGGATCATATCCACAAAGTCAGCAGAACTACCGTCCATAACGGGAACTTCCGGGCCATCAAGTTCTATAATGGCATTATGAATGCCACATCCTGCAAGGGCTGCTATGACATGCTCTATGGTGGCGACAGAGATACCTTGAGAATTCGTGATTTTGGTACACATTGCCGTATCTGTCACCGTATCCCAACGGGCAGGAATACGCCTGGAATGCTCAGGCACATCTGTACGCATAAAGACATATCCAGAATTTGGTGTGGCGGGACGAAGGGTGAGGGTAGCAGGCTTTCCTGTGTGCAGCCCAATACCTGTACAAGAAACAGGCACTGCAATGGTTTGCTGCCATGTGGTTGTCCTAATCTCAGTACTTAATGGCAGAGATGATGGCACTGCAGGCTTTAGGCTTTTAGAGGCAATTCCTACCGATTCCACAATTAAAAAACTCACCTTAACATACAATCTCTACCTACAGGATGGCCCACATAGGAGACAAGGGCAAATACTAGAATGTTACAAAGTGTTTCGAACGTAACAAGCGCCCCGTTGCTTGCTTTTATTACTCCGGCTAGCAAATAGTTGCCATTAATTGCCCAAAAATTGTCATCCTG
>CAZXMD010000281.1:0-1580 GCA_964641635.1 uncultured Candidatus Finniella sp.
ATAGGAATACACATCACCTGACGTGGAGTTTCCAAAATCCACGCCTTCTTCGTCACCTACTTTTTCCAGGGACTTCAATCGCTTTTGGAGCGTTTCGAGCGCAGAGGGAAGTTTAGGAGAAGGCACTTTCGGTTTGTCCGGTGCCTTCATCGCATGTTTGTCAGCCACGGGCTTTGGGGAAGGCGTTTGCAGCACGGGTTTAGGCTCTGGCTTCGCGACGGGTTTAGGCTCCGGCTTGGTGACCGGTTCAGGCTCGCTCACCGCCTTTGGTTCGGGAAGCTTTTCTTCCACTTTTGGAGGCTCGCTTTTTGGCTCTTGCACCACTTGGCGCGGCAATAATTCCTTGTCACGCGTCCCTTTGATTTTGCCATTTATGATGCGACGTTCGTCAAAAACGGGTTTCTCAAAGGTTGCCATCAGAACAAAGATGCCACAGGCGCTCAGATGCCCGAGCGCGCTTAATAGAATCCCAGATGATAGTCGTATTTTTTTTGGGCGATGCTGCATGTACTTAGTTCATTTTTTCTTTGACTGGGTCAGTGACCATCCCGACGTTTTCGACACCTGCATTCTTCAATATTGCCATAACTTTGACAACATCGCCATAGGCCAAACCCGTATCAGCATGCAGCAGTATTTTTTTATCGGTTTTTAGTTTTGGGTTGGTCGACAGGGTAACTTCTAATGCTTTTAAGCCTTCTTTTCCGATTTCAGTTTCGTTCAAAAAGTAGCGGCCATCTTTTTTGAGAGTAAGAACAAGCTCTTCTTCACTGCTATTTATCGCCTGGGCATCAGCCTTTGGCAAATCGACATCAAGTCCTTGCATCATCATGGGTGCAGCGACCATGAAGATAACGAGCAACACCAGCATAACGTCTACCATGGGGGTGACGTTAATTTCGCTCATTGGCGACATCCGCCCTGATCCGTTATTAGAGATTTGAAAGCTCATAGGTTTAATTCCCCTATTTTTAAGTACGACCCAATATGCCTTAAAGTCTAGCAAAATCAAAAGGGGCCCTCATGAAAAACACCATCTTATTGTTAGCTGCAACTCTGAGCCTATTGTCTTGCGCTGAAACCTCTTCTTTGGGGACAACCGCGCCTCATGAATCTCAAGTCATGAGAGAAACCGCAGCCGTTTCAACAATTTCATTGCATGTGCAAGGCATGACGTGCAAAAGTTGCGAAAACGCAATCAAGAACGCGGTCAAATCCCTTCCTGGTGTGACGGCCGTGACAGCAAGCTTTCTAGAAGAGAGGGTTACTGTGAGCTTCGAAGCCGGAACAATTACTTTGGATACGATAAAAGAGGCCATCACAAAACTCGGCTACGTAATTACATGAAGGTCTACTTCCAATGGCGTCTGATTACCGTTCTTTTTCTCGGCGTTTCCAGCGGCCTGCCATTGGCGCTGACCATGGGGACACTCTCATTATGGCTTGCCGAAAGCAATGTGAACAAAGCGACGATTGGCGCCTTTGCGCTCATTGGCTTACCCTATTCCATTAAATTCTTGTGGGCACCGGTCATCGACCATTTGTCCATTCCCGTTTTAAGTTCTTATTTCGGAAAACGG
>CAZXMD010000282.1:0-1561 GCA_964641635.1 uncultured Candidatus Finniella sp.
ATCACTGACTTCAAAAAGATGATCTGTATTGTCACGGCCACCAAGCATACTTAAGGTACAGCGGGGATGATTTTCGAGAGCTTCCACAATGGCTTGCCCCATCCGGCCTGAAGATCCTAATACGCCAACATAAATCATGGTGATGCCCTTTTCTCTTAAATCTTTCGAATGGCTTTTAAGGTTTGGGGAAGGGGCAAGTTTAACTGTTCAAGGGTCTTTTCATTGACGACAACCTCAAAAGGCGTGCCATAGACGATGGGGGTGTCTTGTGGTTTCTTCCCCTTGAGGATAGAGGCCACAATCTCCCCGGTTTTGCGGCCCATGGCGAAACGGTCATAAGCGACAGCCGCTAAGACGCCCCTTTCAACGGAAGCAGAGTCGTTTTCAAAAACAGGAAGGTTATGTTTGAGGGCTGTAAGAGCAATGGCGCCGACAGCGGCCATGGCCGTATTGTCATTGGGAAAATAAAGAGCATCCACCTTGCCGACCAGGCTTGTGGTTGCGCTTGTGGCTTCAGAGGTATTGTTGAGCGCCACATAAACCAGTTTAATGCCTTTCCTCTGGGCTGCCTTTTCCATTTCTTTCAGGTAGCTGACGGAGTTAACTTCAGCAGGGTTAAACAAAACGCCTAACCGAGTCATTTTGGGAAGAAAAGCTTGCATCATCTCAATCTGGGGCTCCGGCGCCATAAAATCACTGACGCCGGTGATAAGGGCCGTGGACTCCAGCTTGCTGGGCGCCAATTTTGCGGCAACCGGATCCGTGACAGCTGTAAAAACAAGCGGTGTATTCGTCGCTTTGGAGAGTGGGGCTAAGACTTGAGCAGACTGGGTTGCGAGGGCTACCATGATTTTTGGGTGGAGAGAGGCGAATTTGTTGCTAATTTGAGTAGCTGTCGCCATATTCCCATGGGCATTTTCATAGACAATTTTGGCTGTTTTTTCATCAAAGCCATTGGCGGCGAGTTCTGCCATTAATCCGGCGCGAACCGTATCAAGGGTGTGGTGTTCAATGATTTGGGTGATAGCAATGGTTGGCAACGCCTCCGGTTGGAGAGGAGAGAGGGGTTGCTTTAAAAATAGATAGGCTGTCACTGCTGCAACCAGAAGGAGGGCAAGAGACAGCAATTTAAAGGGCTTCGTCATAACGGTGTGTTCTTATCCATACTTTGTTCGTTTTTTAGGCGCCAGCTTACGATGCGGGCTCAGGATTTTTTACATCCTTTTTCATATCCTTAAGGGTATCGAGCTTGGAGCCATCTAAATCATAATACCCCCCGATATATTGTCCATCGATAAAAACTTGCGGAACGGTTTTTTTTCCCCCTGTTTTTCGGACCATATCCTGGTAAACAAGAGGTTTGCCTGTCACATCAATTTCTTCATACGGAATTTGCCGTTCTTCAAACATCGATTTTGCCAGTCCACATCCCAGACAGCCGGGAATGGTATAGATGATCACTTTTGGCGTAGGGATTGCGGCTTGGGTCGAAACTAAAAAGGTCGCAAGGGCCAAGAAAAAGGGAGCAAAATAACGCATGTTTCAAATATCCTCAAGTGTA
>CAZXMD010000283.1:0-1548 GCA_964641635.1 uncultured Candidatus Finniella sp.
ATTCCACTGCAATCATTGTCCTTTGGCTTAATTTCTCCCGTTAAATTGCTCCTGCCTATAAGGTTCCTCCCCCTTCAACTACATCAAACCACTTGGTGCGGCATCGGTCAGTAAGCGTACTATAAGCACCTAAGCCAGAAAATAATCTCAGCAAAGAAACCTAAGCCTAGGATTAAGTTTCTTTGCTGAGTTGATTAGGACTTTCAAATGGAATCAAAGTCGTTTAAATTTTGAGAAAAATGAACGTCCCTATTGGCCGTTTTTCCTCCCCATGAACAAAAGGATAGTATTAGGTGCAAGAGCTAAAATCTGAATCTAAGTTGCGCCATCCTATAGAGATTTACCTAAAGTACTTAGCGACAATTAATGATATTTCCTTAACGATGCGAGAAGTCGACGTTCTGTCCTGTCTCATGAATGGGAGAAATACTAAGGGGATTGCCAACTTTTTATCTATTTCTCCCAAAACAGTTGCCTCTCATATTTATAACGCAAGCAATAAGTTTAGGTGTGACACTGATGGAATGTTGGTATTGCTTGCAGAATCGGATCAGAGCCATCCCTTAAAAGAATATTATGGAGCCCTTCTTACAAACGCCTTTTTTCAGGAATCTTTGAAGGAAATTAAGAAACTGCTGGCCAAAACCAATGATCTCTTGGAATGTAGGCTCATTTACTGGGAGAAAAAAGCGCTTTTCCTGGAAAGTATCCGAAATGACCTAATCCAAGCCGGATTCAAAGTTTCCTTTGAAGGCAGGAACGGCTCTCAATCGTTTGACCATTTAGTGCAGGAAGTCTATCCTGATATGGTTCAGATATACTTTATACCTGACGCCTTTATCAGGCAATGGGAAACGCAGCCGATTCGTTCAAAAGCCAATGAGGTATCCTTACGCAAAGTCTTTTTCTTTCCAATGCTTGACAATTTGACTACTTTTCCTGATGCATTTTCCCAATTTACTTGCATCAAGCCACCTGAGTGGCCCAGTTATTATTCCTCTGTTTTTACTCTTTTAAAAATTTTTCTTCCTAATGTGGATATGACCTCTATTATTCAGCAGTTTGAAGAAAAAACTTCGGCATTCTCTCCATCAATTCATCTATTTTCTGATGCAAAATATTCATTGAAAAATACAGGAGTAAAAGAAGCGGTCAAAAAAGTCTCACGAAGCCGCCCGCTATGGATGCCCGGAAAATTAGTTTATGTTCTGGCGGCTATTTTACCTGTCCTTGGGTTGGTCTTTTTTTGGGCTTACAATCGCGATTATCTACCAAAGATCATTGAAAGCCATCAACACTATAGGGGTGATCCCGATTCCTTGCGGACAGATTTGGAAATTCCTTCCGAAAATGCCATTTTGGCTCGACCTCGTCTCATCACGATGATCGATAAGGGGTTCCAAAGACAGGAACAGAAAATCAAAACTCTTGCCCTGATCGGCGCGGGGGGTTCCGGGAAAACAACCCTTGCCCGTCAATATGCGCGCTTACAGAATTCACCTGTTGTTTGGGAAATTAATGCCGAAACAAAACCTTTCCTTCTCAACT
>CAZXMD010000284.1:0-1547 GCA_964641635.1 uncultured Candidatus Finniella sp.
CCTTTTCATCCACCTTTTGAGCCTTTGCATGGCGGGCTTTGAATGCTTCTGATGGTACGCAAGGCGCTCCTTGCCGGAGAGGTGGTCCCCGATATTTGGACAGCTTAGCAGCAAGATTAAGCTATAGTTTTTTAATGTTAAGCTGCTAATTTGGTCTGGTGATTTAATTCTTCACTTAAGTTGTTTTGTATATATACCTCATGAGGTGTTTTGCCGTCAAAAGTAGAATGAGGACGACCTCTATTATAATGGTTTATCCAGTTTCCTATAGTGGCTTTTGCCTGCCTACCATTTTCAAAATTATGCAGGTAAACACATTCATATTTCAATGAACGCCAGAGTCTTTCAATAAAGATATTATCCATCCACCGACCCTTGCCATCCATGGAGATTTTAACTTCGTGATCTTTGAGCGTATTTGTAAAAAGAAAGCTTGTGAACTGACTGCCTTGGTCAGTATTAAAAATAATCGGCTTACCATACAAAGACATAGCTTCCTTTAAAGCGTCTACACAGAATTGGGTATCCAGGGTATTGGAAAGCCGCCAGGACAGAACCTTCCGGCTATACCAATCCATGATGGCAACCAAATATAAAAACCCCCGTTTGATGGGAATATACGTGATATCTGAACACCACACTTGGTTAGAATGATTAATATCAACGCCTCTTAAAAGATAAGGGTATACCTTATGTTCTGGATGAGGAAGGCTTGTCTTGGGGGATTGGTAAATAGCCTCTAACCCCATTAACCTCATCAAGCGCCTGATGCGTTTGCGGCTCACTCGATACCCCAAGCGCCTTAAATGGCGGGTCATCTGGCGCGAACCATAGTATGGCGTTGCCAAGAATTGTTCGTCAATTACCCGCATCAAAGATAGATTAAAAGGGTTTTCTTCCTTGGGGTTGTAATACCACCCTGATCGACTGATTTTAAGCAATCTGCATTGACGCACGATGCTTAAATTTCTATTTGCAGGGTCTACCATTTCTTGCCTCCCAACAATCCCAAACGTTTGGAGGCATCGGCTAAAAAATCCCTCTCCACAGTTAATTGCCCAATCTTGGCATGTAACTCCTTAATCTGAACTGTATGGTCATTTTGTTGTCGTTCCTGCTTGCCTGAAAAGCCTGACCTCATGGTTTCTATTGCTTCCTTTTTCCATCGGTGAATGACCGTGGCATGGACACCATAACGGGATGATAATTCAGTAATTGTGGCATCTTCTCGTATCGCCGCTAAAGCAACTTGGGCCTTAAAGTCAGCACTGTGGTTCTTACGTATCTTGCTCATTTTTATAGTCCTTCTTTCTCAAGAACTATAGCTTAACACACTGTCCGAAATTTGGGGGCCACCTCTATGAATTAACGAAAGATAAAAGGCACACTGTTTATAGGAAAGATGAAGAAGATAATATTTATATTTGTCCTGCCATATTGATTGGAGATGACAAGAGAGATGAGGTAGATATCCTTATTCAGAATGGATTGAAAAGTGCTTTATGCAACAAAGCTCGCGAAAAATGGGAATGGATGCAAGCAGTTTT
>CAZXMD010000285.1:0-1533 GCA_964641635.1 uncultured Candidatus Finniella sp.
GGTTCGACGACCATCTAATGATTCTTCTTCTGATTGTTGTGATCGAATAGCTGTTTTATCTGGATCAATAGTTTCCTCAACGGCTTGGATAACTCTATTGTTTAGGGTGGCATCAACACGAGCGATTACTTTTCCATGACCCACAACTCTAGATAAAATGGATTCGATTCTATCCTCTAGATTCGCTTCTATGCGCGCTTTAAGCTCTATCAGCTCAGATGAACCGGTTGTTCCAGAGTCATTTTGTCGAGATAACAACTTACCCCGATCATCAACAACCGTTACGCGGTCAGGATTTAAAGCCTCAACAGAACTTCCTACTAAATACTGAATCCCTTTTACTTGCTCACCTGTTAAGCTTTTGCCAGGATGTAGCTCAATGACAACCGAAGCCGTAGGATTAGCTCCCTCTTCAAGAAAATTCTTTTGTTTTGGCAAAGCCAAGATAACTTTGGACTGCCTAACAGCACTTAGCGTATTGATAGATCGCATAAGCTCGCCAGCCAAAGCTCGTTGAAAATTTACTCTTTGAGCATAAGAATTCGTGCCAAAATCTTCTTTAGCAAAAATTTCTAAACCTACAGAACCCAGCTTACTTGAGCCTAATTCACTCATCAAACTCATTTGCGTTGCATGCAATAAGTCTCTAGGAACCGCTATTGTCTTTCCCTCATCTCTAAGTTGAAATGGAACATTTACTGAATTTAATTTTTGCACTATAACCGGAACTTGATCAGGAGGAATATTAGTCAATAGAGTTTGATAATCCTTGCCGCTAATCATAAATGACATAATAAACACAGCTATGCCAACAACGACTGTCGCAATAATAATGGACATTCGCTTTGTCGGACCAAGTCCACGAAAAAACTCTCTAAATTGTACTAACAGGCTTCCAAATACTTTTCCCACTTCATTCCTCCAGAGATATAATTAAACCTGCATTCTCATTATCTCTTGATATGCATCTATAATTTTATTACGCACTTGTACCATTAACTTTAAGGCGATATCTGCTTTTTCAGCTGTAATCATTACTTCAGCCACATTATCAGTTCGACCCGTAGCTAAATTTTGCATTCCCACATCAGCTTGCTTTTGCATTGTATTTACAGATTGGATCGCATCATTAAGAGTATCTGCAAATGACTTCTGTGAGCCAGCATTGGCATGGCTAATCTCACTTTGAGACATGCCATTATTGGAAATAGATAGGGATTGGCGATCGCCAATTTGACCTGTTTGTAAAAATCTATTTGCATTACTGACTGTAAAACCGTCCATGGTTAACCATCCGTATATATATTTAGTCTAACTCAAATTCTTACAAATACCCCTGCAAAATCACTCTTACCGACCTATTTCTAGTGCCTTCATTGCCATATCTATAGAAGACTTCATTGCCTCTACATTGGCTTCATATGCACGAGATGCCTGAATCATATTTGTCATCTCTTCCATCACATTAATATTTGGATAGGCTACATAACCATCTTCATTCGCATCCACGTGATGAGGATCATATTTTAACAG
>CAZXMD010000286.1:0-1504 GCA_964641635.1 uncultured Candidatus Finniella sp.
TTATGGTTTCTAGACGTTATAATGATGTGAACATTGTTGGGCAGGAATTCATATAAATCATCAACATCAGATGTATTATCATAAACCAATAAAACACTTCCCTGGCGTTCTATCCAGCTTTTAACTTCCCTAATCTTTTGCATCTCAGACATTCTGGGCAAAAATAACTCTAATTTTTCGCCCAGTTCAAAATAGTTTGCCTTTAGTATGTCAGGGGTTTCCGCATTAAACCAAGCTTTAAACATATAGGGTTTCTTGGGGTTATGGATGCAGTACATGGCTAAGAATGTCTTTCCTACCCCGCCAGGCCCTGTTAAACCCACGATCTTCGTTGTTTGCGTTGCGGGCTCATTGGGGTTTAATAGGTGATCCCAAATATCCTCTGTGAGATTTACTCTCGGGACGTAACCCTCGGGTAAAAAGGGCAGGTTCCAATTGGGGAAAAGGGACGGTGTGTTGTGAGGGGTTGTTGACCCTATGTTTTGGTTTAGAGTCCCCTTATGCACTTGCGAATCCGGCTGAGAAAATCCTAAAACCCAAAAGAGGGATGCTGTTGTTAAGACCCCAAGCGAAGATGTCAATAAGGCCCATCTCATAGAGAGTTTTTTAAGGGACCAAAACTTTTCTCTCCTCGTACCTTTGAAATCCTCAACGATGGGTTCTGATCCTTTCCCCTCAATGTGCCTTCTAAATTCTGTCAGGTACGATGATAAATCAAGCTCAGGAGAAGTCCGTTTAATCACTTCGAAGACGGCAGAGTAATAGTCGTAAGTTTGTTGGGCAACACATATTTCTTTCCCTTCAATGGTGATAGGAATGCTACCCGGTGTCCGCTCATTAATTTGTACGACAACATTAATGCCACTTGTCGCCAGATCTTTGACCATTTTTTGCAAAAGACGATGCTTTAAATCTCCCGCATAAAATATTGAGATTTCTTTCTCTTGTGGCATTTGGACGCGAATCTTTTTAAGAATGCCTTCAAAAAGGCTGTGGATTTTTAACCAAAAGTAATAAGTCTTAAACGTATCGTATTGTTGGGATTTCTCGACATAATCAATGATGTGTTCCTGAGAGCGACAGCCTAACTTCAGCATAATATTATGGATATGGTTTCCAACGGTGTTGGGAGATATTGATAAGATAGAGGCTATTTTTTTAGTGGATCTGCCGCTTAAGATGCACGCGATCATATCCACTTCTCTTCTCGTAAAAGCTACGTCGTTGATAACTTTTAGGTGAGATTCATAAATATCTTGAGGAAGAACAATCTGAAGCATTCCAGTTTACCCCAATAGAACCGTTAAAACCTTTTGCTCAATTACCTAAAGCAATTGATGCAGTATATATAGAGTGTATTTGCTGAAAATGCTAGAAATTTTTCCAGTGAATTTTCCACTGGGTACCTCTGTTGGTTAGATTATCGGGGTTTTCAGTCTTTTCCCTAACAGATACTTTGACTTTAGATATTCAGGCATTGAGAGGAGAAAAACAGCATGTCCCA